>JACJNW010000044.1 GCA_014695195.1 Cyanobacteria bacterium FACHB-DQ100
TGCCATGCTTATGAGGTTTGATGTGACCACAGAGCGGACAGTCCATAGAGCAATTCTCACCTGAAACCACTCTCAAGATATCATCCCACATCAGACTGACACACTATCGGATTTTCCTCCCCACTTCCTTTGCACTGATCAAGTAATTATTTGAGTTTGTCCTGCATCAACAGGTGTTTAGTTTCCCCAAGCTTCAACTGTATGGCATTTTTTCACGAGTCAATTAGGATTGCTATAGCAATCGCGACGGTTAACAGGTGTGGCTTTGTTGCAGACTCAGAGTAAAGAATTGTTCTAGATGAAGCTTCACGTGAGGACTCCTTGCTGTGAAATAAACCTGAATTAGTCCTGTGTCCAATGAAACTTTCAGGACTTTCACATAAATATCTTCCTCAGCAAAAGCTGGTTCATCTGGTAGAAAAAGATTAAGCTTGAGATTGGTTTGCACTGCGGGAAATGTCTCCGGATTGAGGTCGGCGATCTGAATTTCTCCACCCCGTTCAGAAAGCTGGATCAAAGCTCCCTTAAACCAAGTGCCATTAATCTGTTTACCGTCTAAAACGGCATATTGAAGCGGAATCGATCGGGGCAGTGAAACTAGGGACTCTTGGCGTTCTGGCAGAGCTAAGTTGTAAGTTCCCCGAATTGCACTCACATCATAAACTGTAATCGGATGCTTAATGCCTTTCGCTTGCACCTGCTGCACTTCTCGAAACACGAGAGCATCGCTGACTTCCTGTGCAGTTGATTCTGAAATCAGAATCTGTCCGCCGATCGTAAAAGATTCAATCCGATAGGTTAAATTCACATGGCTCCCAATCACGCTGTACTTCGTGCGCTTTTCTGAGCCGATATTACCAACCACAACCTCCCCGGTATGAATCCCAATGCCCATTTCTAAAGCTGACCAGCCCAGTTGTTGAAGTTTTTCGTTCACCGGGATCAAGGCTTGCTGCATCGCAATGGCACAAGCGATCGCTCTTTCGCTATCATCAGCTCGGAGCGTTGGCGCACCAAACAAGACTAAGATGCCATCCCCCATGAATTCATCGATCGTGCCT
This sequence comes from Cyanobacteria bacterium FACHB-DQ100, assembly GCA_014695195.1. NCBI lineage: Bacteria > Bacillati > Cyanobacteriota > Cyanobacteria bacterium FACHB-DQ100. The sequence continues at coordinate 1,062 of JACJNW010000044.1, forward strand.
TGATAAGCTGTGATCACATCGGTCATTGCAGCGAGATAAATGTTTAGAATCTTCACGACCTCTTCGGGTGGAAGTTGTTCGGCAGTTGCGGTGAAGCCGCGTAAGTCCGAGGTCAAAATCGTAATCTTTCGCCGTTCTCCGCCAATTTTCAGCCCCTCCGGATTTTCGAGCAAACTGGCGACAACTTGATCAGTTAAGTAGCGACCAAAGGTTTTACGAATCTCTGCCGCAGTTCTAGCAATATAAGAAGTCACAAACATTGCTGAACCCGTCAAAGCTATCAAAGGCGGTACCACTGGAATCCAGAGTCCCTGTAAAAATGCAGCATAGCCCACAAACACTAACCCGCCTCCAGCCGTGAGAATGCTTGCGATAATCAAACTTAAACGATATCGATCGCTCAGTTTAGAGGATTGATTGGTCGATCGATTGCACCAGATCAAAAGCGCCCCTAGACCCGCCCAACTAATGATCCAAGCGATCTCAAGTAGCTCGTTCCAAGTGTGAATCAGCGATCGCTTTTCCAGTGCAGCACTCAGAATTTGGCTAATTGCGTTAGCATGAATCACCACACCTGGCGTGCGTTTGGGCGCAGTGAGCAAACTGCTACTATAAGGCGTGTAGAACAAATCCTTGAGACTCTCAGCCGTACTGCCGATTAATACAATGCGATCGTGCATCAACTTAGTCGGGATGCGATTCCGTAATACCTCAGTCAACGAAATCGTTGGAAACTGCTGAATCTGCCCGCGATAGTTGAGCAAAACTTGATATCCTCCCGCTTCTGCTCGTTGATATCCACCATCATCTGAAGCGAAACTGGGAAAAATTGCCTGACCTAGCTTGACTTTCTCATCTGGAGTCAGTTCGGGCTGGATACCTTGATTTTCCAAATAGAGCAAAGCCAGCTTAAAGCTAAAACTAAACACCGTATTGCCTGCTGGATCATCCAAATAAAGCAAACTGCGGCGAATCTTGCCATCTCCATCGATCGGTAAGTCATTCGCGCCGACTTGATCGCGCTGCTTCAGAATCGGCGGTGGTGCCACCGCAGAACTATCGACGCTTTCAGCAACCTTCTGAACTCCAACTAGATTTGGAGTGGTTAAGAACACTTGATTGAGCTTCTGTAGCCCTTGTTCAACAGGCAGATCCCGATAGATATCTAAGCCGATCGCTCGCGGCTTCTGATTCCGAATGTTCGTCAAGACCTGAGCGAGCATTGCATCTGAGAGTTGCGTCCGCTTGATGTTGCGTAGATCCTGCTCTGTGATTTCGACAATTACAATCCGAGACTCTCTCGACTCGGACGGACGCAACAAGAAGAACTGATCGAGCATTGCAAGTTCTAACATTTGCAGTGCCCCCAGAAACCGCAATCCAAGCACTAGAGTCGTTACGCTGGGGACTGCAATCACTACACCGCGCCAATGCCAGAGTTGTCGTTTTAATCTCGTCCAAATCATCGCGTTTGATCCTAGTGCTTTAATGTTAAGCCGTAATTAGAGATAACTCAAATCGTTGTCCTCGTCGAACAAACCCTAAAAATCCATCTTTTTGAGCATCAGGCAAAAGTCCAGGTTGATAACCATATAGCCAGATCTTGCGGCGAAGACGTTCTGGTAATGCGATCAGGTCGCTGTAATGAGCATGAACCGGAGTTCGAGCGATCGCAGTTTCACAATCATGAAAAATCAGGTCAGCTTGCTCATAAAACGGATAGTTCTGCTGTAAACAAAGCTGTGAATCTCCTGAGATAAAGACTTTTACGCCCTGAACTTCAAAGAATAAACCGTAGCTCGGCATGACATAAAATCCTGTATCGACATGAATCATGCGTACGAGTTCAAATCGAATTCCTTCCCACATGAACCCTTCTCCTTTACCAATGCGATGAACTGTAAAGTAAGTGTCCAGTGTTGCAATATCTTGATCAATCGATCGCATTCCACCGGATAAGGTTCTGTCCCAAAGTTCACTCGCGATATCTTTGCTGAGATAAAGATTGGCACGATCGCAGCGTGGATCAAATCGCCGCGTCATGCCGATAAACTCTAGTCCGCCTGCGTGATCAGCGTGCAGATGGCTAATAAAAATATCAGTAATCTCTAGATAAGACAGTCCCGCCGCATAGAGTGAAAAGCGAATATCAGAGCCGCAGTCAATCAAAAGTTTTCGTCCGCGATCGCTCGTTAAGAGCATATTGGAGTGAAAGTTATCTCCGCCAACCGTGAATGCTGATCCTGATCCGAGAAATAGTAGGTTTGGCATAGTAAAAGCAACATGGGGCATCTAAAATTCAGGCAGCAATCAGCATTGCAAGACTTGAATGTTGCTAGTCTTCACTAGAACAACGTTCAAGCGCTAAAAAGCTACACTAACGTTGGGTAGATTGATGACTGTTAACCATAGATTGACAAGTATTAACCAAGGGTTCAGACATCACAGCAGAAAGGTCGACCGATCGCAGCAACTCTCTCCAACTCATGTTCAGCCTAAGATCGCTCGGTTGCCTCAAGCGTAATGCAGCGAGTATCGTTACGGCTTCGTGCCAGATTCCTGCTTCTGCGTAGAGCCTGACCTGTTCTCTCGGAGTTGCTGTTTTCAGTGCTTTGGTGAGTTCTGGATTGGCTGCAATTCGCTCAATCCAACCATCGACGCTGATTTCGTTGCCTGTGCCGTCTACCTTACAGTTGATACTCAGAAACCAGCGATACTGCTGACCCACTTCGAGCGCGGGAGCATCCGGCGGCAAAGTGAACTGAAAAATGCCTGCCGTTTTTGGGAGTGCGATCGTCGTTTCATACACCACACGACTTTCTTTGTCACCCAGAATCGTGAGTTGAGCAGTGCCGCTCACCGCTTGAGGTAGTGACCAAAACAGCGTGGGACGGTCTGAGATAGTCAAGCCAAACTTATCTTTGGGCAGTAAGGGAGTCAGGCTCTTGCGGCTTGCATCACACTGTCCTCGCGTCGCTCCACCTGCTGTAGTCTTCGGCGCACCGCGCTTTGGTGGTTTAAATGCTTGGGCAATCAGAGTCGGAGTGGACAGTTGCGACGATCGCGTCTGAGTTGGAGCAGCAACGGTTGGAACCGAGAATGCTCCAAGCGCCAATGGAATCATGAAGAAAGATCGAAACAGTTTCATAGGTTAATTTTGTGACGAATTGCGAACAAGTAGAGCGCTGCTGTCATCCTAGAAAGGACTGCAATTAAAGGTCATCGCGAAGGCTACCCAGGTTAGAACTTCAGCAAGCCCAAGACTGTGGAAATCTCGCAGGACGATCGAAGCGATCGTGAGCTATGGCATCCTTCACCAAGGACTTCCAATCATCGTAAAACTCGACCAGTAGTAGGGATGAGAGAATGTTTGTTTCGTTGCCGACTCATCAGAACGTAAGCTGTCTTTTTCTTTTAGAAGTTGAAGCTGTGCTTGTCGGAGTGCTTCTGCTTTGATCGGTGAGGTCTTTAAAGCTTGGTAAAACTTTGTCATTAACTCTAATGTTCCTTGATCATCGACCGACCAAAGACTTGCCATTGCTGTTTTGACCCCAGATTTAACAGCGAGACCTGCGAAACCCAGTTCTGCGTCTTCATCGCCTAACGCCGTTTGGCAAGCACTCAAGACCAGCAGTTCAACGGGTGGCTTGTTCCAACCGAGTTGTCGGATTTGATCGAGCCGGAGCTTTGTGTCCGAGAGTTGGATATAAGAATTTTTTAGTGTGCCGGGTTGAAATTCGGCATGAGTTGCAAGATGAATAATTCCATAAGGATTGCTGTTTCGTTGAGATTTCAGGTTTTCTAGCGTGAATGCAGTGTTCAAAAAGCCTCTTCCGCGCCACAGCATCGTTACGGTGTTAATTTCGAGCGGGACAGCAGGCAAAGGAGCTTGATCGGTTTGAGGAAACTGCGATGCCCCCATCGCCAAAATTTCAGATTTTCTAATGTCGCTATAGCGAGTGTCGGTGAGACTGATACTCGGCATCAATCCCAAACTGTAACGCTCGATCAAGAAGCCCGTGCCATCATGCAAGGCAGCAAAGGGCAGCGATCGCAGTCCTGCATCGGTGATGAACACTAAGCTTTGAATGTCGCGGCGCTTAAACTCAGCTTCTAGTGGTGCAATCAACCATTGGTAAAGTTGTTGTGCTGGAGCAAGGTAAGTTGTCGTGCGGACTCGATTGCGATCGGAGACTTCTTTTTGAAACTGTCGGGCGAGTTTGACCACTGTGCTGCGCGTTGCTCCAGGAATTCGCTTGCGAATCGGAGCGCCCTTTGCGGTGACAATAAACAGTTCTAGCTGGTCGCGATCGCGATCAGCCTGAGAGCGGCTTGTTGATTCCGCTTGAGAAATATCGCTGGGTACAAACAAGGCGTAAACTAATGCAGGCTTAATGCCAGTATTGGTTTCTACATCTGAAAGATCCGATCGGACATCTGGTAGCTCTTTCGGTTCAACTTCATCGAGTTCTAAATAATCCTCAAACCCTTGTGAAACCTCCTCATCAATTTCACTCATGAAGGGAGCAACTTCTAACGAGTCTGAACTACTCACCGTGGGAATTTCATCTAAACTCTCCTCTGATTCCTGTTCAAACTCATCCGGGTCAATATTGGGTTTTGGGGCTTCTTGTGGTGGATTGCTCGGCTCAGTTGGAGTATCCGGTTGAGGAATTGGTGCGGCTGTAACCGTCGCTTGCACAGTCACAGGGTTAGAGGTCGCGACAGCATCGGATGCAGTAAGCGTAAAGGCTGAAAAGCTGCCTGTTGTTCCAGACGGAGGAGTGTATTCAAAGGTTTGAGGAGTTTGAGGATCTGCGGAGATTTGCACGGTTGACCCTTGGACTGGAACGCCATTGATTCTCAAAGTTGCTCCGGGCGGAAGGTTCAGAAACAATGTTGTTGCATCACGATCGACATCTGTGACTAGGGGAGCGAGATCGCGAGTTGTAAAAGTAATTGACTGTCCTGATTCAACCGGGAACAGTGTTGTGTTTGCGCTGAGAGTCGGTGCATCATTTTTAAACGTGAATGTCACATTACCTTGAGTGACTGATCCAACTGTTCCGAAGGCAGTTGTCGGCGAGATTGTAGTATCGGTTGTGATTGCGCCTGCGGTTCCATTTGTTGCAGCATCTCCAACCACAAACGGAGCATTGGAAATGCCACCATCATGACGAATTTCGACGATTCCACTCGACGCATTGGACTGTGTATGAATTGTGTCTCCTGGAAACAGGGGCACGAATTTAGTTCCTCGAACAGTACCATTTAGCGCAAAGAGTTGAACACTGCCTCCAATTCCTGATGTCGGTGGTTCCCCTTCTATTGGTAGTTCCCCTTCTATTGGTAGTTCCCCTTCTATCGGTAGTTCCCCTTCTGTTGGTAGTTCCCCTTCTATCGGTGGTCGCTCCCCGCCTCCAAAAAAACCACCTCCGGATATTGCGCGAGTGTTAATACTTTCAAAGGTGATGTTTCCGTTAGTGGAGGTCAAGCTCACGGCTCCACCGACCGTAATGTTGGTATAGAAAGCACTCACCGCAGAAGTGTCGATCGCACCTGTCACAATATCTCCGCCTGCACTAATATTCACCCCGCCACCAAGTGCATCGATCGTGGTATTTGCAGAGGTATCGATCGCCCCTGTAGTGACCGTGCCGGGAGCTTGAATGATTACCGTATCTAGAGAAGTAGAGCTAAAAAACAGTCCTGTTCTAATATTGCCAACGCTGACATTCGCAGGAGTGGTTGGCGCGTTCTGCTCGAAAGTTGAGGTTTCCGCTGTCACCGGGAAACTACTAACCGGATTCGCAAGTGTGCTTAAGCCTGCTCGAAGAATGACAGCAGGACGAGTGCTAAGAATTTCAATATCTGGATCAGATCCAGTAAGCCCCACATCGGGCTGAGCGATTGTAATGTTGCCGCCTCTAATGCTGCCTGTCGCTTCGACTTTGAGAGAGGCTCCGGTGTAATCTCCGAAAGAGACATCTCCATTTGCACTAATGATCGGATCGTACAAGCTCAGGAATGTTCCCGGATTACCGCTGAGAGTTTGCAGTGTGAAGTTCCCTCGACCGGCAAAATGAGCATCTCCAGAGATGATGCCATCACTCATCAGAGTCAGGTTGCCACCACTGACAAAGGGCGTTTGTTGAAGATGATTGAGTGCCAGAATATCAATTCCTTGGTTGCCGCGAACCCAGAGATCACCTTGCGATCGGATCAGTACCGGATTGGTCACACTGTCTCGCACTCTGACAGTATCATTCGCAAAGAGGTTGAGATTTCCAGTCGTTTGAAACTGGCTTTCAAACAAGGTAAGCGTTTGATCAGCAGATAGAGTTGCAGTTTTAGCAGTAAGAGTTCTCGCAGCAACATCACCATTTCCAATCCGTAATCCTGATCCGGTTAGTTCAACTTCTCCATTTTGATTGACTAACAATTGGGTTGCATTCGTGCCCGTTCCGCCAGTTAGCAGTTGCGGAAGCGTGGCAACCGATGGAGCAGCAAAGACAAGCGGTGGAGCAACTTCCAAGCTGAGAGAACTTCCAGTTGGATTGAGGCGAACCAGCGATCGTTCTGGAACTGCGGCGGCTAACAATTGTCCATTCGGAGCCGCGAGCGTGCCAGTGCTAATGACAGTTCCCCCAAGCAGCGTCAGATTTCCATTGGGAACCGTGAGATTTCCGGTGTTGACGATCGCGCCACTCAACGCAAAGGGAAAGGCAAAAGCATCAGGATTGCCGTTTAAGGCTGAATAGTTCGTGGTGGTTGCACTGAGCCAGTTTCCCCCAAAACCGATTCCCGGAGCAGTCGTCGCAGTAAAAGAACCCGGAACATTGAGCGAAGCCGTATTGCCAAAGAGAATACCAGACGGATTCATCAAAAAGAGATTAGAGTTGCCGCCTGTCACTTGAATCCATCCATTAATGATGGATGGATTGCTCCCGTTCACACCCGCCAAAATATTCTGAATCGTGGGATCAGAGAGAAAGTTGGCAATCTGGTTCTGATTCAACCCAAACTGGGTGAAACTGTGAAACAGGTTCGCGCCATCCGTCGATCGCGCTCCCCCAGTAATATCAAATCGATTGCCGTTGAGTGTTGAAATTGTTCCTCCGGTTGGAACAATTTGAGCCGTTGCAGTCTGGCTTAGACCCGCTACACCAATGAGTGCGATCGCGAACGGAAGTTTTTTCAGGACAGTCATCAGGAAGCTGGAGTAATAAGCAATCATCGGCTTTATCGATAATCAGGACAAGCGACTCTGGGCAGGCAACCAAACTGCGATCGCAACTGTCGCTCAGTGTTCCTGTAGAGCTAGAGTTGTTTCACAGCGAAGCTAGATACAGCTTTCGTGTGTAGCGAGAGCCATAATGACAGATATTAAGGAGGGTTAGCAGATGGGAGAGCAACCGTAGAAACGCTTAGAACTAAGACGCAGAGTTAAAGGAATTCTGGATATTTTACTGTTGAATGCCCTTGAAATTGCAGTCGATCGCTGCCTCTCCTGAGAATCAAGGAAAAGTGCGCCAATTATCAGTTTTCCGAGTATCTTGAAAGCCGAATCCAACAATCCCGGTGTGTTTCTCTGGATTATATATGAGGCTTCTATGGTACGGTGTCAGCTTTTCTTGTTTAGTACGCTGTTGAGCTTATGGTCGATTCGTCCTGCTTCAGCAGAATCTATCTCAAGTTATCTTCTAGCACAGGCGCTACCAGCAACAAACCCGTTACCACAGGCTTTACCTAACAATCAGCAACCCGCACCCACTCCAACGAACGAAACAACTCCAGAATCGTCTAAAGTTCTGGTGCGTCGAATTGAAGTGCAAGGTAGCACAGTGCTTAAGCCTGAGGAGATACAGCGCATTACTCAGTCGATCGAAGGCAAATCCGCCACCGTAGAAGACTTGCAATCGGTTGCAGATGGGATCACACAGCTTTATCTAGAGCGTGGATTCATTACCTCTAGAGCAATTCTTGTTGATCAGACCATCAAAGAAGGCGTTGTTCAGATTCGAGTCATTGAAGGATCGATCGAGACCATTGAGGTTCGAGGTTTACAGCATTTACGTGAACAGTATGTCCGCGATCGCTTACAAATTGGAACAAAGCCGCCATTCAACAAAAATCATTTAGAAGATCAACTGCAATTACTCAAAGCTGATCCATTATTTGAAACCGTAGAAGCGAGCCTCAAACCTGACGAGAACCTTGGACAAAGCATCTTAACAATACAAATCAAAGAAGCAGCACAACTTCAAGCCTTTATTGGTGCAGACAACTTTTCTCCAGCAAGCGTCGGATCTGAACGATTCAGTACGACTGTAAGCTATCGAAACTTAGCTCGCTCTGGTGACGAATTGAGTGCATCTTACTATCGCACAGCACAAGGCGGCTCAAATTCGTTCGACTTTAGCTATCAACTGCCTGTAAATGCAATGAATGGTGTAGTTCAGTTAAGAATTGCACCAAGTCGAGGCAAGATTATTGCTCCCAACTTTTCTGCATTTGGGATTCGCAGCAACACGGCTCTCCATGAAATTAGCTATCGACAGCCCTTGATCCGATCGCCGCGTGAGGAACTAGCGCTCTCGCTCGGCTTCACTGTTCAGGATGGGCAAACCTTCTTGTTTCAAGATACGCCTTTTCCATTTGGGATTGGTGCGGATGCAGAAGGCAACAGTCGGACTAGAGTTTTGCAGTTCGGGCAGGACTATGTGCGCCGCGATCCGCGAGGGGCTTGGGTACTGCGATCGCAATTCAACTTCGGTCTAAATGTTTTTAACGCGACCGTAAACGACTCCCCGATTCCAGACGGGCGATTTTTTAGCTGGCTCGGACAAGTTCAACGCGTTCAGCGATTGAGCAATGATCATCTTTTGATTGCTCAAGCAGCAATTCAACTATCACCGGATAGTTTGCTGCCTTCACAGCAATTTATCATCGGGGGCGGACAAACGATTCGCGGCTTTCGTCAGAATGCGCGATCGGGAGATAACGGGTTTCGAGTTTCAGTTGAAGACCGCATCACCGTTCAACGGAATGCAGCAGGACTTCCAGTTCTACAACTCGTTCCATTTGTGGATTTTGGCACAGTTTGGAATTGCTCAGACAATCCGAATCTGTTGCCAAGTCAACGTTTTTTATCATCAGGCGGAATTGGGCTGATTTTGGAGCCGATTCCGCGTTTAACGATTCGAGCAGATTATGCAGTGCCCTTTGTCAAACTCAGCGATCGTGGAAACAATGCTCAAGACCAAGGATTTACCTTTAGTGTGGGTTATCGTTTTTGACTTAAATTGAGGGCATTGCTGAATTTGAGTATGAATTTCGGATTCGCCCTCACCCTAGCCCTCTCCCCAGGGAGAGGGAACAAGAGGTTTCTAGCTCCCTTCTCCTTAGGGAGAAGGGTTGGGGATGAGGGCAAACCATACTTGCATTCAGCAATGCCAAATTGAGTAGGTTTATCATTGACGAGATTCAAGAAAAGCGGAATATCAGCTTCAGATACATTGGAATTGCCTTGAGCCAAATCAAGCGATTCAAAATTTATCAATCCGGGTATTATGAAGACCTCAGAAGCCTGAAAACTAACATTACTCATCCAAAAACTTACTGCTCTAGATCATCGTGAACCAACTCACTTCATCTCTCCCGGTGCTTCGTATCCTGCACGATCAGGATTTAGAAGCCTTGATTCAGTTCTCGCATCGATCGACTTACGCACCCAACACGCTGTTGATCCAAAGCGGCACAGCGATCGATCACATCTTTCTGCGTCTGACAGGTCAACTCGCTGCATCTTGGGCGAACTATGAGCATTCTGAATTATTTTCAGTCGGCGAACTTGCAGGAGCAACAAGCTTACTGAGCGATCAACCTGCGCTGATCAGCATTCTTGCAGAGCAATCGTCAGAGGTGTTAGCCATTCCAAAAGCAAGACTTAAGACCGAGTTGAGTCGCGATCGTGGATTTGCTGCCCGTTTTTATCAACTCCTCGCCATCAACTTGTCTGAATACCTGCGCGATTTGAGTACATCTTTGGTACATCGGCAGATTCGAGAAGGAGAACCGCTCCGCAAAGTTCTGATGTTTTTTGCAACGCTGAATGATGCGGATATTGCTTGGATGATGGCAAATGGCAGTGCTGAAAAATCAACAGCAGGCACAATCTTGATTCAGCAAGGTCAGCCTGTGCCCGCCGTGTATTTACTGCTTGATGGCACGGTTGGCATTGATATTTCGATCGCAGGTCAAACACGAGAACTGGCGAAGCGGGGGAAAGGCGATATTTTGGGAGAGATATCGTTTGTCGATGGCGGAGTTGCTTCAGCGAGCGTTAGAGCGGTAGATGAAACCTGGGTGCTCCGGATCTCGCAGGCTCAACTTGCCATGAAACTTCAAGAAGATGCAGCGTTTGCAGGACGGTTCTATCAGGCAACCGCACAAGTTCTGTCGAGTCGCTGTCAAGATCTGCTAATTCGGAGCGGCATTGCCTCTGCCGCAATCGCACAAGATGCTGAAGAACTCGAAGAAGACGAACTTGATTTGGATATTCTTGAGGGCACTGCGATCGCAGGGACTCGCTTTGACTGGATTATTCAGCAACTCCGTCGGTGAGAAGTGAGGGATGGTAGAGCCGTCTCTACCGCCATGCTCACATTCTTTCACGTTAACGATCAATGAGCTTAGAAACCACTCCAACCCATCAGCAAAGATTGAATGGAGACGGGGGAAGGATACAAACGCTGTGCTTCCGCTTGTAAAAGGCTTTCATTGATTGCATCGAAATTGGTGAACGCATACATCTTTTGAATGCTCGTTGAACACAACCGACTATAAATCAATTCAAACAAGGCTTGTAGGGCTTGTGCTTTAGCAACAGGCGTTGGGTAAATCTTGTGATAAGCAGACTGAATCTCCTCGAAGATTGCTGGATGCTGTTGAGCGATGAAATGAGTTGCAATGTTCTGTAAGTAAAAATTAGCGTGAAGTTTATCTCCAAAAAATCGAAGTTGCTCGGTTCGACCAAAGCGCACGCTAAACGACATTCCCGTCTCGCAGTATTCTAAGTAATGCCAAATGCCAGCAGGCATAAACACGGTTTCACCCGGATAAAGTAGAAAATCATAGCCGTTTGCATAGTGAACAAAAGCAGTTTTGTCGGATTCAGAGAAGTTTTCTAGAAAAACATTACTAAAATTGCCGATGGGACTAAGCTTCTGCGCTTGGTTCGCAGGAATCAGAATCACCCGCTTTGTGCCAAATACTTGATGAAGCAACACCTGACGATAATCCCCGTCAAAGTGGAGATGAGCATAGTTACCCGCATTCCCAAGAAACAGCAGCGATGCAACATCAGAGAAAGTCTCATCTCCATTGATTCGAGCATAGTCCGGGAAATCGAAGCGTTGTCGGATCTCAGGCGGAGTCAGTCCTTCTGTCGCCATTAAGCGAGTGTCTGGATTAGCTTCAATATAGTCAAGATACTGTTGAAATGACCAAAGCTTCTTTTCACGCTGATCCAGCAAAATCGAGGTTTTGAGAACTGACGAAGTAAACTCTTCCTGGACTTCTAACGGCATTGAGCTTAGGTAGATTTTGGCACTCTCGATCGTTCTCAATTCATTCATTGCATCCGATGCAAACAAATCGGTGAGAACGACAGGTTTCTGTTTGAGAAGATAGTCTTGTTCAAACACTTGCACTGAAAGCGCGGAAATTCGTTCAATGTTGTCTAGCGTTTTCATCCTGACTGCTCCGAACTGAGTGATTTTGTAGCTCCTTTTGTTAGTGCGATCGAGGTCATATAAGGAGCCATCCGATTTTGCACAAAATTAAACATGGCAGTATGACGAAGCGGAACTGTCCAAATTCCGTTGCGAATTCCTGCTTGCGCTTGTCGTCGAATCGCTTCAACATAAAGCGGAATGATTCGCCCTCGACGCTGAAAATCCGCCCGAATAAAGCTACAGGTGTAGCGGATTGTATCTGGGTTTAAGCGATGCGTGATGACCCAGCCCACGATAGTTCCTTGATAACGGACTCCTAAGCTATTGAGCGATTCGATCGGTTCTTGTTCTAAAGGGGCAAGATCGGAGGGAATCCAAGTGGCGGTGGTTTGTTGGTGTTGTAAGTACGATCGCTCTTCATGCGTGAGTTGAGCCCAGGGAAAAATTGTGAAGGTTGCAGGCAGATGAGATTGAGCCATCCAGGGCGCTTGAGCAATTCGATCAATCGTCGAGCGTCCCACAAGCATTCGCGTTTGCGGGGCTGTCCAATGAAATTTCTCTAACAATCGTTCCAGAATCGAAGCCGAAGGTTTCCCAGTCATGTAGACAAGCTGAACTTCAGCACAACCTTGATCGGCTAGAGACTGTTCCAGCGCTCCGAGCAGTGCGGTTCCAATGCCTTGATTTCGGGCAGATTGCGTCACAAAAATAGATCGCACTTCTGCTCGCTTTAAGTCTGCTGAAAGTTCTGCCAGAATTAGCCCAACCGGATAACCATCTTTCGCCGCTCCGACAGCAATGCAGGAGGTTTCCAGGCATTGTAGGTGCGATCGGAATGCAGGAAAGGTAAAGGCTTGATAAGGAAGGGCTGTGATCGAATTCAGGCGCTCTAGAGTCAGCATATCAATCACCAATACAGTTGCCAAATGCCGCGACACTTTAAGCCGTGTCCTTGCAGCGTGATTCTGACATCATTCGGTTGAGCCTGCCAAAAGGGTGCAACTTGGTGATAGTAATATCCAGAATGCACAGCCGCATCACCAATCTGATACCGATAGAGCTGTTTATCTCGTGTGTCTAAAAGGTTGCGAACTTTCTCTTGAGACAGACCCAGCGTTTCGCTGCGATGCAAATCCCACACATACATTCCAGCACCGTTTTGGGGAAGTGCGATCGCTAGGGTAAACGAAATCGGATGATTGAAGTCAATGTCACTATAGGACGCACCCCAGTTAAACAATAAATGCGGCGTATCACAGTGAATCGGCGTAGCAATCACATTAGGATTATATCGTTGCTGAAACCATTCGTCATGCAGCAATGCTTGCGGTTGCTCAAATCCAGGAAACGATTCAAAAATGTGAAACCCTGGAAGGGCAAAGCTCTCCGGGTAGCAAACTGGGGCTTGTAGCACCTGAGAAAGTGTCTGGGCGAGTTGGTCGTAGAGCCAGCCTAAATGATTCTGTAAAACAGGATTCGCTTCAGCCGCAATGCGACCATAAGGACACTCTGGATTGTTGGCAATGTCGTAATAGTTGGATGCCCCAAGTGTATAAAACGGTGCGACCGGATGGCGTTGAATCCAATGTGATCGGAGTGCTACGATCGTTTGCCTCACCCGCGCACAGTCTGATGCTGTCAGAATGTTGATGGATTGAACAACTTCGGAATTCAGTGTGATCATATAGCAACGAGTGCGGGGAAGGTTTTTGTCGATCGACGATATTCATCCATTGAAGTGATATAGTCCGCCATGCGATGTCTTACAAACTGCACCATTCCTGGGTGGATATAAGGCACAACCCAAGACGCATTTGGAATATCAGGTCGAGTGCAATGGCGGTTGATGGCTTCGGCATAGAGGGGAATGATTCGCCCGCGTTGCCGCAAATCGGGACGAATGTAGCTGCAGCTATAACAAAGTGTATCGAGGCAAAGCCGCTGAGTGATCATCCAACCGACGACTTCGCCTTGATAGCGTAATCCTAAACTATTGAGGGGTTCCATTGAGGCTTCATACTCAAACGGACTCAAGCTAGAGGGATACCAATCCGCGTTTAACAATGCGGCTCGGTCTGCTAAAGTTAGTTCCATCCAAGGAAAAATCTCAAACGATCGTGGTAAAACCGCTCGTTGTACCCAAGATGCTTGCTGCATCGCTTGAGGAGTACAACGACAAATCAGCATTCGAGGTTCAGGATCAGCCCAACCACATTTTTCTAAAACTCGTTCTAGTGCTTTAGCCGTTTGCTTACCCGCTGCATAAACTAAGTAAGTTTCCTGACAACCGAGGCTGATTAAGGCTTGCTCGATGCGATCGATTAATCGAGTGGCAATACCTTGATTGCGATACTCAGCTTTGACAAACAGAGAAAGAATTTTTGCGGACTGTGCTTGAATCTCTGCAAGAATCAGTCCAGCAGGTTGATTATTCTCGCTGGCACCGATCGCGATCATCTGACGACCTAAGCCGACGCTTTGCAGCATTGCCTGGAACTTCGGGAAAGTCATCGTCCGAAACGGAGGTGCAGAAAACAAGTTTAATGATTCAAAGGTAATCATGGTTAAACCTAGAGAGATGGAATCATTTGAGCAACACTATTCGGCACGATTAGATCAATCGGTTGCACTATCTCAGGCTTCTTAAAATCAAGCAGCAAAACAATCCGATTTGTGTTGCCGCGATGCCAGACTTCATGTTCCATCGTGTCATCAAAAACCAGACATTTCCCTTCTTGCCACTGTCGAGTTTCAGTTCCAACGCGCATCGAACAGCCTTCAGGCACCACTAATCCCAGATGACAGCGCAGAACCGCACTGGTATAGCCTGTATGCGGCAGAATGTGGGTTCCTGGCTGTAAACAAGAAAATCCTGCGGTGGTCAGGTTGGGAACTTGCTCAAGGATCGCTGTGGTTTGAGGGCAACGCTGGCAATTCTCATCGAGTCTGCGCCCGAACGCATAAAAGCCGAAGACATCCCAAGCCCCTTGATACAAAAATCGTTCTGCCCACGGCATGAACTGAGCCGATTGGAGTTGCTCAAGCTCCTGACGAATGATCAACCAATTCGCTTCGAGCAAAGCAGTAAATGGAAAGTGAGCGGGGTCAAAAAACATAACAGTGTACCTTTGCGAATCACCAATACAGTTGCCAGCATCCACGACTGAATAATCCGTGTCCTTGTAACGTAATTCGATCGTCATCTGGTTTTAAGTTAGAACCCGGTGCAGCCTGATGTAATGTCCATCCAGAATGCACAACCAATGATCCAATCTCATACGGGTAAAAGCGCTGCTCGCGAGATTGAATGAGTTGCTGCAATGCTGCTGAATCGGGCATTTCTGATTGCTCAACATTCCAAACATTCAACCCTCCACCTGACTGCGGGAGTGAGATGGGTAAGGTGAAGGAGATTGGATTGGTAAAATCCGTATCCTCTGCATCCCACTGCAATTTTTGATACTGCAAATCAATGTGAATTGAAGCGATCGGAAACTCAAAAAGAACACACGATAGATAAATATGAAGCCCAGGCAGCGCAAACGAGTGACTATAACTGATTGGCGCTCCTAGATGTTGAGCAAGAACAGTTCCTAAGCGTTGATACAACCCAGCAAATCGACTAGAGAGTAATGGATTCGATCGCTGTGCAGATTGCAGATATTGCTCATTTTCAGCAGCATCGAGATAGCTTGCCGCTCCCAGCGTGTAAAACGGTAGAAACGGATTGCGCCGTGTCCAATCCTGCTTCAATTCATAAATCACTGAGCGAATCGTTTGACATTCGGATTCACTCAACATCGGAATGCTGTGAAACGTTTGAAAGGCATCTATTTGTGGCGAGGGTTTCATCATGCCAACATCCAAGCTTGAGAAGTTGATTTTGGATCAAGTAACCAGAGCAACATCAACCCGATACCAGCAACGCCATCGAGTAAGCCAGGAATGATTCTGCGTTCTGAAAACTCGTGCAATCGCCAGTAACCGCGCCGCTCATAAAATGTCGTAGTTGCAACTGCGGCTTGGATTGCAGTTTCCCACAATTCCGGGCGATTTAATTGCTGTGCTGCTTTTGCCAGAAACACAATTCGCCCCGCTTCACCACAGCATAAATGATGTTGTGCTTTGCCAAGATGCTTCTGGGTTGCTGCGATCGCTCGTTCAATATCAATCCAAATCTCCGCTTCATCTTCCAGCATTCCCAAGCTTCCCAGCCGAGCTAAACCAATTCCCGGAGCGCCTGCACACCAGCCTGTCATAAACTGAGTGTGTCCAATCGGCTGACGAAAATCCGCCCAGTCTTGCTGCTCGATCGCAAAGTTCTGCTGCTCGAATGCGATTCCGCGCTGAGCCGACTCCTTAAAGCGTGAATCACCTGTTATTGCATAAAGCTGCAACAACGCATAGCTAATTCCTGCCGCACCATGTCCCATTCCCATCAACGGACGCTCAAACTCAGGAATAAACCATCCGGCTGCTGCTCCCGAAGCTTGGGACTTGAGAATCGGAGTGGCAAGATCAATGGCTCGATCGACTAATCTTTGATCTGGATGCAGTCGGTGTAGATGCAGCAAGGTGAGCAATCCTCCAGCCGCGCCACACAGAATATCTGGATTAGTTTCTCGCAGTAGCTTCTCTGGGGTTAGCTTGAGAGCGATCGACAGAGCTTGATCAATCAAGCTGCGATCGTTGAGGCATCGCCCGGTTTCCGTCAAAGCATAGATGCCTAACCCAATCCCGTGATATCCCGAAACGGGAAGGTCATTCCACAATCCCGCTTGGCTGAATTGCTCTAGCATTGAGAAAGTAAATTTCATTCCTCCTCGCGCTAAACGGGCGTATTGTTCGTTTCCGGTGTGTCGAGCGAGATTGGCAAACAATAAGCTTGTTCCTGCTGCTCCCGCTGCGTGCCACGGATAATGATGCACTGGAGCGACCATTGCAGAGTTGTTAGTTCGTCCTAAACTAAGCCAACTACTACCCTCCATATGATTTAGGGCTAGATTTGTCAGAACTTCTGCGATCGCGCTTAGGTGCGTCTCTAACTTCAGCATCGGATCAGTGGCTTCTGTTTCGGCTACCGCAGCATTTAATGGAACCCAACCATTGAGTTGTAACCATTCAGCATTCAATGATTGATTCAACCAAGCGGGTTTTGAGGTTTGATTCGGGGCTGCTTCTAGATTCAGTGCCATGGCTAATGAAACCCGCAAAAGTTCCGCTTGCCAAATTAAGTCTTCTTCAGAAGCATCTTCTAGGCGCTGCTGCATCTGTTGAAAGCTTGGCTGCTGAACAAAGGCAGGATAGAGAGTGCCCTCACTAGAATAAATGTCGATCGAAGCAGGCGATCCATAAAAACTAGGAATGTCGAGCCAGCGTAAGCACTGCCGTTCTTCATCGACGATCGCTTGAGTCGGAGCTAGACTGGCACAGGTCGGACTCAGTTCACTCAAAGACTCTAATGCCACAAAAAAGGCTGCACCACTGGTAAGCTGATCGGGTGCTACACTCCAGGCTAGTAATCCAGAATAATCGCTCGTGTCGCGCACTAAAACACGAGTTTGCACCGAGTAGAATGCCTGCAATGGGCTTTCTTCTGAAAGTAAATACTTGCGATGCTGAAGTAACGTTCGATAAACCGCAGCAAACCCTTGTACAACGTCAGGTAAAAAGCGATCGACCGAAATTCGCTGATCATTCAATCGCGGTAAGCTCTGATCAAAATGCAGAGGTTGAGCAGTGCGTTTGAGTGTTAGTCGATCGGTATTGATGTTGCTCCAAGCTGAAACCGCAGTATGCCAGGGGCGATCTCCACTGCCATTGATCCCACTGGCAGCAAAAAGAATCTGATCAAAATCTCCAGACCGCCAATAGGTTGACATTCCGGTTGATAGCATCGAAAACAAACTCGAAGGTAAAAGATACTTCGGCAGATGTTTCCATTCACGTGCGGGAACATGAACTCCACTCGTCAGTAGCGCTTCTAAGTCGATCGGAACTGGATATTCACCACATGGAATAAAGTTTTCATAGTGAAAATCCACGCCACACAGGAAGTAAGCCAGCGCAACATGCCCGCCTTGACGTTGATAGTATCGAGCGATCGCTGCTTCAGAATCACAAGATTGAGTCGCAACAAATTCTGTCCAGCCATATTCAACACGATCAAGAATTTTGAGTGTCTTAAATGTCGGTGTGCTTCCGGTTTGATTTAACCAATCGATCAAGTGATAGAAGGCATGATCGATCGCTAAGCTCCGAGGCTTATAAATTAGTTTAGTTTGATCGCTCACTTGAACAAGACAGACTGTTCGCCCTCCTTGATGGGAATCAGACAATCCGGGAAACAATGCTGCGATCGACGAAGTACGATCACAGCCAAAGACTTGAGCCAGATCGACTATATCCTGCTTAAATCGTGTTAGTAATTCGATGATTGAACTGGCAACTTGTTGAGTTGCAACGGCTAAAAGCCGCCCTAATACTGGATATTGCAGCAATAGCTCTGTGAGTCCTGCTGAATTTCCTAAAACTTGCTCAGCAAAATATTGATACCGTAGCTCTGGAGTGTCACCCAGCAGTTTGCCTTTGAAGCTGTGTTGCTTGACTTCATAAGCAATAGTGCGTGCTGATAGCTCCGACAATCGCCAAACTAGATATCGTCCGATCGTTTCGATCGCATTCCAACTTAATAAGTCTGGTTGCTGTGACTGAATTTCCCGCAGTGCCCATGTGACAAAAGGATGTAGAAACTGTGGAAACAATGGCAGTGCGTCAAGATTGATATCATACTGCTGCAATTCTGCTTCTGTCCAGGCTTGCAGTTGTGCAACACTAACAATCGGTTGCTTAAAGTTGTCAACTTGTAGAATGGCTTCTAACACGATCGCCCAGTCTGGAACAGGTGCGTTTGCAGGAAGCTTACGTGGTGTCAGAAACGCGATCGCACTGTCTTGATCCAGTCCTAACTGCTGTAAACGTTTCTCGAACGCATTTAGATAAGCCTGTCGCATCCCTAACCGTTTCTGCCAGCGAAGGAACAACTGTTCAGAACCCTGCCGATCGCTCGATAAACGGGTATCACAAATCGTTGACCATTCATCGGGAAGTAAGGCTTTTTCCGTCAGCGATCGAGCAATGGAAATTTGCAGGGGTTGGGCAATCATGGGCAGTTAGGACATATGTTGATCAATCATGCGATCGCAAATTGATCGCAAACTGGCACTATCTGTGAAGGTTTCTTCGTCATAGACAATGTAGCCACGAGGAACTTCTGGTGTTGCTTTACAAGGACTGATTAATTGAATCGATCGCGTGACGAGATTGATCAAAAATCCACTCACACAAGCGATCGTGCCGTCGATCACAGGTTGTTTTCGCACTGTCCCGAATGTCCGTCCTGCATTAATTTTGGGAGCAAGTTCAGCTTTAAACGGAAACTGCGTGATCACAACTGCTTCTGGATTTTGTGGCACAATCCCGACAAACGCCAACTCTTCAGCCGTGAATTCTTTATACACGCGATCGAGCGTTTTGGCTGACAAAATTGATAGCCGATTCAACTTACATCCTTTTTCGAGCGAATGCTTGAGCAGCGATCGCAACCGTTCAGGATATTTCGTTGGTTGTGCTGTGGTAGTTTGCGGAAAAATTCCTAAAACATCATGAAACTCAGCCGCAAATTGCTCATAGTCAGGATTATCAAGCGGATCAGTCGCCCAATAGCAAAATCCCGCACTCACAGCCGTTCCAAGTAGATCTTGTAGCACCTGAAGAATCGATCGCCAAAGTTTTGCATTTTCCGGTGTGTAGTAGAAATTGCCTTGCAGCGACGAAGCGGAGATCGCGCAAAACGAGCAACCAACTGAGCAACCTTGACTCAGTTCAAAACACACAGGAACGTGCGCTAGATTGGCAGCGATCAAAGGCATCTCGCACTGAGTGCGCTCAATTTGCCGCGATCGCCAAGCTCGATACTTGGCATGACTCGATCGAGCACTGATTGATTGGAGTTCTGACCAATGTAAGCGCTCTTGACCAAACGCAAAGAAATGCTGAAGCGTTTCGGAAATTGTTCCAGGCTGATGTGTCCAGAGGGATTCAACATCTTGTAGCGCTACGGCAAGTCCAGCTTGTTGAATCGCCTCACCCGGATTGCTTTGCAGCGCTTCCCGAAAGCTACGATCGACGCAATATTTTTCCAAGAATCGTTTGAGATGGCTCGTAGTCGAGAGGCGTTGTTGCAACGCTGCATCCGACAGATCACACCAAGATTGCGTCTGTGTTCCTGCCCATTGCTTCAAATTCTGGCGCAGGGATACCGCATCAATCAAGCCAATGTTACTAGAAAAAAGGGAAGCACTCATAAAAGTCATCTGATTAAAAATAGCTCCCCAATTTCAACCACTGATTTCAGGGAGCTAGGATTCAGCACAATGTCTGACTTGGCTCGAAGGAACTCATTCAGACGATCGAAATGCTGCTTGACGCAAGTTAGGGATTAGCACTTGCCCTTTGAACTTGCAACTGTGCCACCTGCTGTTGAGATACCCGATGCTACACCGCCTGCAACTCCTAAACCGCCAGCAATAATTCCAGTGACGGCTGTTCCAACTGCACTAAAGGCTAAAGCAGCAGCAGCGATTCCGAATCCTCCGGCAGCGACTCCTGTAACTGCACCAGCAGATCCACAGCCGACGCCCCATTGTGCGCCTTTAGACAGTCCACCCGCAACCCCTTCAAGATCCATATCGCTCAGTTCTGAGTCATTCGGGTTCGCAGGCAAAATCATGTGGCGCACTTCTGGAGTGTTTTCATAGACATTGACGGTCATCTCTTCTGGGAGTGTTACGCCCGTCGCATCTTGAATTGCAGCTTTCGGCGCAGCTAGCAATTGCGTCTTGAACTCACTGTCTGCCCAGGCTCGCTTCATCACTTTCCCTGCAACCGGATCAAGCGCTTCAGGGTCAGCCCCTTCAAAAATCGCTTGCTCAGGCAAAATAAAGTTGAGGCAGTTTGCCGTGTTCTCATGCACTTTAACGTCAACTTGGTCGGAAATGTCCAAACCAAACTCAGACAAGACAGGCTTCGGATCGCTCAATAAGCGATTTTTGAGCGCTTCATCGCTCCATACCTGCTCTAGTGCTTCTTGAATTGTTTGCATTGTCAAGCTCCTAATATAGATTGAGGCTCTTCGCTATTAAATGCGATCGCACTCATTCCAGTGTTGCGTTTCCTTGGTTAAACATTGCATTTCTTTCGATCCCGTTCGAGAACTAAGAAATCGCAAGTCCCTCGGTGTTGATTTCGCCACGATCGAGGGGTTTGTCCATAGATTTGCCGAAACTGGCGAAAGAAATTGCAAACATTCAAATAGCCCACCGATCGCGCAATCTCCTCAATGGAGCGATCGGTTTCAATCAATAAAGCCGATGCAGCTTTCATCCGACGCTGTATCAACCAACTATGCAATGATTGCCCAGTTTGCTTGCGGACAAGGTGAGTTAGATAAGTCGATGAATATCCAACCGCCTCAGCAATATCTTTTAGCCCAATCTCTTCTGTGTAATGCGCTTCGAGAAAGTCAAATACAACTTGAAGCCGGGCAGACACAGTGGGAAAAATCGTTGAATCTGATGGAACTGTCGATTGAGCGGCATACCATTGCTTTAGTTTGGCTTGGCGATCGATCCGGACTGTGATCACTCTCAGCAATTCTGCGATCGAAAACTGAATCAGATAGTCATCTGCACCGAGTTCCATCCCCCG
Organism: Cyanobacteria bacterium FACHB-DQ100; assembly: GCA_014695195.1. NCBI lineage: Bacteria > Bacillati > Cyanobacteriota > Cyanobacteria bacterium FACHB-DQ100. Next base: position 22,568 of record JACJNW010000044.1, read on the forward strand.
ACGATAGTCTTCTGTGGTTGCTTGAGCGCTCAGAAAAATAAAAGGAATAGGTAACGTTGCGGTCTGTTGACGCAGCGAAGCCAAAAGCTCAAATCCGTCCAGATTCGAGGAATTCACGCCACAGAGAATCAAATGAGGCAACCATTGATGTGCTGTTTGCATTGCCATCTGTGCGGTTTCACAGCCGATCGCGTGAAATTCTTCAGCTTCAAGACATTGAATTAACTGTTCTCTAGCTTTCCTCTCAGTTTCAATTACCAAGATTTTGTTCATTTTCCTACACCACTTGCCGAGCAATTAACTGAGAAAACAAGCCATTCTGCTTTGCTAACTGATCAAAATTTCCGACCTGCACGACTCTCCCTGCCTGCAAGACATAAATGCGATCGGCATTACGAATCGTACTGAGGCGATGAGCAATCACAATCCGCGTTACATTCAGTCGATCGAGGCTTTCACTGACGATCGCTTGAGTCCGGTTGTCTAGCGCACTGGTCGCTTCATCAAAAAATAAAATCCGAGGTTTCAGCACCAGCGCTCGTGCAATAATCAATCGCTGCCGTTGTCCACCAGAAAGATTGCTGCCACCTTCGCTGATGACGGTGTGCATTCCCATCGGCATTGCCTGAATATCTTCGGCAAATCCCGCCATTTGTGCGGCTTCCCAGGCTTCGTCCATTGTGACTTGAGCGCCAGACGCAATGTTGTCAAAGATTGAGGCAGAGTTAATTCGGGCATTTTGTAAAACAACACCAATTTGACGACGCACTGCATAGATATCCAACCCTGCCAAATCTTGTCCATCATAGAAAATGCTGCCTAGCTCTGGAGTATCAAACCCCAGTAAAAGTCGCAGAATGGTTGACTTACCACTTCCAGAAGGGCCGATCAAGGCAATAAATTCACCGGGATTTGCTTCTAAACTGACATCATCAAGCGTCAGTGCTCCGTCCATTCGATAGCGAAACACTACATGATCAATCTTAATACCTCCAGCGAGTCTACCTGGATCAGCTTTACTTTGATCGACTTCTGGAAGTTCTTCGAGAATCGGCTTGGCTCGTTTCCAAAGCGGAATCACTGACAGAATACTGAGAGTGGTATTGCTCAGACTGGTAGCACCACTAATAAAGGTTCCAAATGCAGAACTAAATGCTAGAAATGTACCTGTTGACATTGGCTCTGCATCTAATGCAGTCTCAGGTTTTGTCAGCATTCCTACCACAAACCAGTACAGCGCGATCGAGGTTAAGGTCGGCATGATTGTATTGAACAATATCACCACATCTTCGATCAATTGAGTGCTTAGCTCTAGCTTAATCTGCTGACTATATCGACGACTCCAGTAAGCGAACGCTCGTTCTTCAGCTCCGGCAACCCGCAGCTTCGAGATGCCATTAATCAATTGCACAACCAAACCAAAAATGGTTCCTTGTAGCTCTAGCAGCGGACGCTGTTTACGAAGCAGCAGCACGCCTGAAACAGTGGTAACAATGATCGAGATCAGCGCGACGACGATGGCTACGATCGACAGCTTAAAGCTATAGAACATCAGCAATCCCAGATTCAGCAGCGAGAAAAATCCGCTAAACAGGGTTCTTAAAGTCGTACTGCTCAACTGTTGCCGAATGCTACTGATTGCGGTGACGCGAGACTGCAAATCTCCAACCGAGTACCGCCGAAAAAATCCCATGCGGAGATTAAGCAATCGATCCCACACCGCAGCTTGCGTGGTTGCATCTGAAGCGGTTTCCGATCGCAAACTTGCAAACGTTTGAGTAAGCTGAAACATCGTCGAACCAAATGCAGTCGCTGCGAGTCCTAATGCAAGCTGAAGCACTAAGCTACGATCGCTGTTCGGAATTGCTGAATCCATCAAAATTCCAGTCGCTTGGGGTACAACCATGCCCAATACCGACCCCACAATACCCATCACGATTACAGTGGCAAAGTCTTTGAAGCGTCCTCTGCCTGCAAATCGGATTAAATCGCCCGCATTCAGCAATGTTGCGGGTAGGGGGCGGTAAAACATCACGCTTTCCGGGGCTAAAGTTGCAGCCACTTCAGGAGTCACAAGCGATCGGGATTGGTCTGTGGGATCAAACAAGTCGTAACGCGCTCCCCGAATCGGTAACAAAGTGACCGGAGATTGATCCGCCTTGCGATAGGCGAGCAGTGCGCCCGCATCTTGCCGCCACCAATCACCTCGCAACAACACCCGACGGCTGCGAATTCGAGACGATCGCACGATCGCTTCTAAGGGATCTTTCAGCCGCGATAAATTTTCTGATTTTGCCGGGGGACGGATCTCGATGTTGAGCGATCGACCAATTGCACCCATCGCAATCAGTAAGGCATCGCCTTCAAAAAAAGACCGCTTCTGTTTCGGGATCAGAATCGAAGCTAACTCACCAAAGGCAGATTCGGTCACTTGCTGATTCAGCCGTTCTTTTTCCGCAAAACGCTGAAGTTCTGATTGGGCTTCTTGTTGTTCTAGCCAAGCAATCGCATCGAAGACAACCGCGTGGAACACGGCTAGGCTGGATAAAATTTGATTCCAGTTCAGATCTTGAGTCGCGCTGATCGTCAGAGTCGATCGCTGTTCTGCTTTAATCCAAGCGTGATGACTAAGGGGAAACCTACCTGTTTCTACATCTAGCGACTTTATCCCCATCCAGGAGAAGCATCCGGTCTGCACTTGCAACCAATCGATCGTAGAGGATTGATAAGTCTGACCTGCTTCTAATTCCAATGATGAAAGAGATTGTTGAGTTGCTGTGTTTTTCGTGTAAGTAATTGTATTTTCAGATTGAATTGCAGCACTGAGATGATGAATCCAGGCTTCAAGCAGTGAGACCAGATCAATCTGAGAATCGCCCTTCTCGGCTGAAATCGCGTACTGTACCAATTCAGTTGGTTCGATCGGCACCACTAAAAGCTGTCGATCGCTCTCCTCCAATTCAGAATTAAACAATGCCGCGCCCGCTTCCAAGCTAAACAAATAGCGTCGAGCCGCAGGGGTTCCCTGTTCGACCGACACTGCAAACACTGCCACAGAGCCAGACCGAATCCACCAAAACGTTTCGTCTGAATCAGTGAGAAATAAAGGCTGATTCGCAGTGATGTTTTTAACGCGTCCAGTCGCTTTGGCAAAAAATGAGTTCAGCATGAATCAAATCGCAGATAGAACTTTAATCAAACACAGGTGACTACTCTCCCTGTAATGCTTCGCCCTCAGTCTTAATCAACCGAGCATAAACCCCATCTCGATCGCGCAATTGCTCATGAGTTCCACGCTGTACCACTCGCCCTCGCTCTAGAACAATGATTTCATCACAATCGCGAATCGTACTCAATCGATGCGCCACAATCACGCAGGTACAACCCCGACGACGCAAATTTTGATCAATGATTTTCTCGGTTTCAGTATCTAATGCACTCGTCGCTTCATCCATCACCAAAACACTGGGATTGTAAACGAGCGATCGAGCAAGTTCCAATCGCTGTCGCTGTCCCCCGCTTAAATTCACGGCTCCTTCTAACAACAAAGCATCATATCCACCTGGAATCGATAGCACCGTGTCATGAATCGCAGCATCCTGGCAAGCATGAATTAGATAGCTATCCGGTACAGTCGCATCCCAAAGCGTCAAATTATCTCGCACAGTTCCCGCAAACAAGAAAATCTCCTGCTCGACCATGGCAACCGAGTGAGTTAACACACTCCGAGGGATCTGCGATCGTGGCTTTCCATCAAACAACACTTCACCCGACCAAGGTTCGTACAGTCCCGTGATCAATTTCGCGATCGTAGATTTGCCAGAACCGCTACCGCCAACTAAGGCAACTCGTTGCCCTGGTTTGACCGAGAGATTGAAATTTTCAATCAAAGCATCCGACGCTCGACTATAGCCATAAGTGATGTTTTTTAGCTCTACATGCCCTTGTAGCTTTGGTGTTTGAAAGACTACAGGCTGTTGTCTGGGTTCAACCTGGGGATCAGTTTCATTCTGAAGCACATCATCAAGCCGATTCAGGCTTCCTTCCAATTCCTGCAAGCTGCTTCCAAAGCTCACTAAACTATTGACAGGTCCTTGAAAGCTTCCCATCAATGATTGGAACGCAATCAGCATTCCAATACTCAAATTGCCATCCATCACTCGAAAGCCACCGACGACTAACAGCAACATCGTAGTCAATGATGAAAGCAATGAAGGTAAAGCTTCCAAAACTTGTCCGACCGTATCTAATTCTTGTTGAGCGTTGATGGCTTTGGCATAGTAACCCGCCCAGCGCGAGAAAAACTCTGATTCTAACCCCGATGCTTTCAAAGTCTCCATGCTTTGCAGTCCCGCGATCGATGCTCCTGCAACTTTGCCATGTTCTTGTACCAGCCGCATATTTGTATCAATCCGCCGCCGCGAAATCCACTGCAACGCAGATACATTGACGATCGCAAAAAACACACCAATGCTAGTTAAAACCAAGTCATACTGAATCATGACCCCCAGGTAAAAAATTAGCATCACGACTTCAATTACGGTACTCGCTAACCTTCCAGACAAAACATCTGAAACATTGTCGTTTAATCTCACTCGGTTACTAATTTCGCCTGCAAATCGTTGTGCATAGAAACTAACTGGTAATCTCAGAATGTGCCAGAGAAATTCACTCGACAGTTTCACTGATAGCTTAACTCTCAGCTTTCTCAGATAGCGCAGTTGCAGTAACGTGAGTAAAGCTTGGAGTAAGCCCGTAATCAGCATTCCTAAGATTAATGGTCGTAACCATTCATACCGACCTTCAATCAGCACATTATCGACAAAAACCTGGCTGAATACAGGAATTGCTAGTCGTGGTAACACCAAAAAGAAACCAGCGATCACACAATACAAAAGTGCACCCGTCGAACTCGACAAGCGATCGACCAGTGCTAGCATTAAACTTGGCTTTCGTCCGCCGCGCTTAAATTCATCAGTCGGTCGAATCACGAGCGCAACTCCCGTGAATGACTCATCAAACTCTTGCAGCGAAACGGTTCTAGGTCCTGTTGCCGGATCGTTGAGATAAACTCGCTGTTCCTGAATGCCCTCAACGACGAGAAAGTGGTTGAAATTCCAGAACACAATGTATGGAGGCGTTAACTCACGCACGGCTTCAATACTTTTCTTGAACCCTTTCGCGCTCATTCCATAGTTTCGCGCTGCCTTCAGCACATTTGAAGCCTTACTGCCATCGCGGGAAACGCTGCATTCTCGACGCAGTTCAGCAAGCGGCACAATCCGCCCGTAGTACGCCAAAATAATTCCTAAAGCGGCGGCTCCACATTCTACTGCTTCCATTTGTAGCACTGTGGGCGTTTTCACACGGCTTGAGGATTGGGAAGATTGGGGGAGCTTGAGCTTAATAAACACCAGTGTACGACCTCAAAATCGGGAGCAAAAATGTAATCGGCGCACGTTCTTCCACCACCACACGGGCGATCGTTGTTGTTCCTGGCGTGATTTTTAGGTCTGGTCCTTTCGATGAAGACCATTCATAGCCGCTAAAATTTCCAGCACCGGGCTGTAGTTCTGCTGTGATTTCAAGCATCGGTCCTTGAGCAGACAATCCTTTTACCAGTTCTTCATTTCCCAGTAGCGCCACTGCCCCAGCTTGGGTCACTGGAAACGGCGATACACTTTTAACCTTGGCAATAATGCCGCCAAACCGCTCACGCTTTACCGTTTGCGGTGTGATTTGGATTTGCATTCCGGGTTTGACTTTTTTACCGTCTCCAATGCTGAAGTAAGTAATGCCTTCGAGTGAGCCAGACTCATTCTCGGCAGCAATCACGCCCACCCGCAGTCCCATTGAGACAAGCTGACCATCGACTGCTGAAACTTCCAGCACTCGACCACTGTAAGGACTAACAATCTGACTTTGGTTCTTCAGTTGCAGAGTGAGTTGCGCGATCGCTCGTTGCAGTTCGTTGATCTGATTTTTACGACTTAAGTTCGCTTCAAAGGTCTGTTGTGCGACTGAAGTTTGTCTTGAGTCAAGCTCACGAAGCTGCGATCGCAACTCCGCAATCAAGCTGAGGTTCTCTAGATACGATCGCTGTGCCTCAGCTTCACGAGTATCGAGTTCTTTAAGCTGTGCTTGAATGTTCGCAATCTGAGCATTTTGATCGAGATACTGTTGCTCGGCTTGCAGAACCAGATCTTCGGTGACATATTGATCTTTGTATAGTTGTCGTCGATTGTCTAATCGTTCTTTGAGTACAGGTTTAAGCGCTTGAGCATCCCTAAGACGCTGCTGCAAATTCTGTCGTTGTACCTCCAGCGAAGTCAGTCCTTTATCTTTCAGCACTGGAGTTAGTTCTTCTGCATTCGCAATGCGCTGAGTTAGGTTGCGCCGTTGCTGCTCGATCGAAGTGGTTTCACTCGCAATTCGCTGCTGTTGCAACTGATTTGCGTCTTCACCCTGAGCTAAGAGTTCGGTGAGTTTGGCTTGTTGTTGCTGAAGCTGTTTTTTTAGTTCGGGTTGGTCGATCGTGGCAATCACATCTCCTTTTTTCACCACATCTCCAACTTTGATCCTAAGATTTTGCAGTTGCCCAGCGCTCGGAGATTGTAGCGAGGTCACTCGACGAGGATAGATTAGCACTCCTTGTCCTGCAACGGTCATCGGAATTCGCCCAAAAATGCTCCAGCCTAGCCCAATGGTTAACAATCCGCCTAATGCTGCAAGCGGTATCCAGGTTTTCGGGCGAACGACTTGCATCAATTGATCCAATCGTTCCGGCGAAGACAGCCGCTCTAGTGATTCCTTACGAAAAACATTTCGATTGGGATTAAACATACAAAGAGCTTCAATTCACTAATGACTTAACTTCCTCTTGCGGATCAATTCAACAAGTTCTGATCGTATCGATAAGCCGATGTTCTCTAATAAACTGCGAATGACACCTAAGATTAGATGGCAATCCTCTTTAGGGATAAACAGAGAATTCACGGATTTTTATTGAGATAATTAGTGAAACTACTTAGGTATTACGTAGATTTTGCTAAAACTTTACTGATTAAATTGAGTATCTAAATTCAGAAATCAGAGTAAACTGAACTCTGCAACTTTGCAAACGCTGTTAGCAAGCGAACTGATTTGCTTCTGAGTCCTAATTCTAGGAGTACAGAGTATTTACTTGTGCTGGAAATAAGAAACAGATGAAATGTTTAAATTTCGGTATTATTGCAGGACTGAATGCTGCGATCGCGCTGCAATTTGGCATCTACCCAGTTCAGGCTCAATCCCCGCCTCCAGTTCCATCAGCACCGCTTCCCACATTACAACCCAGTGTTCAACCTAAAACTTCGGTGGTTGAAGCTCCCGCAACTCCGTCTGCCGCCGATCTAACGCCCAATCCAAATCGGCTTCAGCTTCCTACTGAGACCAATCAAGTTGAAGTACAAAAAACAGTTGCGATTACCCTGAAGCAAGCGATCGAAACCGCTCAGCGCAACAGTCTTACTTTGCAGGTTGCTCAGGCACAACTGCGGCGATCGCAGGCAGCATTGCGCGAAGCAGAAGCCGCGCTCTATCCAACCTTCAGCTTTCAAGCCAGTCTCAGTCGTGATCTGTCTGCAAGCGGTGATATTGCAGTCCAAGCAACGGAGCGTCAAACCCGTCAACAGATTACTCAAGGAGAAGCAGCGCTCCGTGGTCTACTTGCATCTCCGTCACCAACTGATCCATTAAGTGCTTTCTTACAACGGAATAGCCTCTTGCAGACGCAAGCCCAACTTGCCCAAGGACAAGCTTCGCTCGACGCGCTCAAGAACTATGGCACCACCAGCTTCAATGGTTCTTTTCTACTTGAGTACGCACTCTACACGGGCGGACAAAGACCCGCATTAATTCAAGTGTTTGCAGAACAGGTTCGACAAAATCAATTGGAAGTAGAACGCATTCTGGAACAACTGCAACTAGATATCACCAATGCTTACTATGATGTGCAATCTGCCAACGAGCAAGTTCGGATTGAGACCGCAGCCGTTACCGAAGCAACACGCAGTTTGGACAACACAGAAGCGCTGTCGAAAAATGGATTAGCAACCCGCTTGGATGTTTTAAACACACAAGTTCAATTAGATAATGCCTCACAGCAACTCGTCGTGGCACAAACACAGCAGCAGGTGAGCCGTAGACGGCTTTCTCGGTTGCTCAACAGTTCAGCAACGATTACTGTAACCGCCGCAGAGCCGGTCAAACTGGCTGAACCTTGGACACTATCATTAGAGGAAAGTATTGTTCAAGCTCTGAAAAAGCGGGTCGAATTGCAGCAGCAACTCGCACAACGCAATATTAGTATCAATCAACGCAAGGCAGCAGAGGCAGCACTCCGTCCGCTAGTGGGGGTGTTCGCAAACTATAACGTATTGGCATTAGGCAATGATGCGCCAGGGGAGGCAGTTAGCCGAGGCTGGGGAGATGGCTATAGCGTCGGAATGCGCGTCCAATGGAAGTTATACGATGGAGGTGCAGCCAGAGCTAGAGCAGCGCAAGAAACGGAAAACATTGCGATCGCAGAAACCCGATTCGCGGAAACTGGGCAGCAAATCCGGTTGGATGTGGAGCAAAGCTACTTTAACTTACAGTCGAACCTGAAGAATGTTCAGACTGCGACTGCTTCCCTGAATCGAGCCAAAGAAGCGTTACGTGCAGCTAGGGTCCGGTTTGGAGCCGGGGTTGGACTTCAAAATGATGTGCTAGATGCAGAAAGTCGATTGACCCAGGCAGAAGGCAATTTAGTTCAGGCGACTCTGGGATATAATCGAGCGCTAGCTGCACTGAAGCGAGCCGTGAGTTGGGTAGAAAGTAGCCCGAATGAGCAGGGCTAGTTTATTGGAGAAAGAAAAAGCAGAATGAAAGCGTTGTTCCTGCCGTGAATAGCCCGTGAGCCTGATTGAGCATCTCAATCAAGTGCGCGACTTCCGCACTCATTCTCAGTATGAGCTATGGGTGATCCGATTGCGGGTCGTGATGGGCATGCTGAGTGGCTGTACGAGCTATCGAGCGTTAGAAGAATTTGTGACACGGCGTCAAAAAGCATTGCTGAAATTGCTGGAACTGTCTTATGCTCGCTTGCCCTCGTACTCGGCGATTTGCAAAGCAGTTGAGCGTGTTTCATATGCGTCGCTGACGAGTGCATTCCCCAAGAGTACGAGACCCATCCAATTGGGCGGAGTAGCGCGAGACGGATAGCTGAAAGGCGATGCTGCATCAAACAATTATCACCCTGCGGTGGGGCATCACGCGGAGTCTAAATAACGCTCGTGGAGGCGATAGGGGCTGCCCAGCCGATGAAACGAGTAGCCGAACGCTTGCCTACCCGGACGCTGTACTCTCCAATTCAGCGTCCGGGTAGGCAAGCTAGTAGGATATGTCACACCCGTGGCACTCTCAGATGCTTCGAGAGCGTACTGACACTAACTCCGGTAGGTAGAATTGCACCTCTGAGATAGGTCTGGTTCAGAGTAGCTTCACTTAAGCTGGTATCGCTTAAATTCGCCTCAGTAAGATTTGCTCTAGTGAGGTTCGCTTCAGTTAATGTTGCCCCAGTCAGAATTGCACCTGTAAGATTGGCGCAACTTAAGTTAGTTCGAGTTAGATTTGCCTTTGTTAAGTTCGCACCACTTAGATTGATACCCATAAGGTTTACATTTCTGAAGTTGACTGCCATTAAATTCAGATTTCGGAAGTCCCGTTGTCCCGCAGCATATCGGCTCAGAATTTCTTTGGTATTCATTTGTGTTTTAGCCTAAGTAAAGAACAATAGATCGCTGAATCGAAAAGCAGGATCAGCGATCGCAAACAAGGCAAACTCTATATATTTACAAGAGCTGCTTATAAATATAGAGTTGCACTTAAAACCCGTTGAGAACTAACGTCGAGAAGAGCCACCTCTGCGATCCCAACTTCCCCCTGAAGAACCTTTCTCCTCACGTGGCTTCGCCTTATTGACGGTCAAATCGCGCCCCATCCACTCGGCTCCATCGAGCGCACCGATCGCAGCCTCTTCTTCTGCTTCAGTTGCCATTTCGACAAATGCAAAGCCCCGAACTCGTCCCGTCTCCCGATCGGTCGGTAACTGAACCCGCTTGACTGTTCCATATTCTGCAAAGACTTCGCTGAGACTGTCTTGCATCACTTCGTAAGAAAGATTACCAACATAGATAGACATAAAAATGGCTCCAGAATCACAATGTAGAGAGATTTAGGTTCGGAGCAACACTTATATTTACATAATAAGGCATTACATAGCCGAAAATATCGCTTTAGTCTCCAGCCTAACACAGCTTCAAAGAGTGCGACGATCGTATAGAGCAATAGAGAAACGACAAATTGGGGATTGTCAGTCAATTGTTGCTGATCGCGCCTTTAATCGAAACCGCTAGAGACACTTCTAAAGGTATAGAGCCGATCTGAACTCCGCTTATATGATGAGGGGTAGAAGTTTATTAAGAAGTGTAACAATGCAATCGAACAAAGCGACTAACTTACCTCCTGTTGCCACAGAATACAATGGTGTCGATCGCAATGCTTTTCTTTTCGGCTTTAATCCTCAAGCAGAACTCTGGAACGGTCGGCTAGCAATGATTGGATTTGCTGCTTACTTATTGTGGGACTTAGCGGGCTTTAGTGTTCTGCGAAACGTTTTGCACTTGATTAAGTAGATTTGAGAATGCTTTCTCTGAGCTGCAAACTGTTGACTCAGGAGTAAGCATTAAATAATCTAGCCCCCAAATTTGAAGCGATTCGCCGCTCTAGTTCGGGGGCTTTGAAGTTTTAAGTCTTCTCCAGCAAAGGCAGCGCCAAATTCAATCCGAAATGAACGCAACTTCGGGTATGGTCGAACTCGGTCGAACGTTCTCAAGAATCGGCTCCATCGGCTGGAATCTGCGAAGTTGAACAATTCGTTTGGCTCGAAGCCGTAGGATTGGAACTGATACTGTGGTCAGGACAGTTCGAGGAAACAATAACGCCCTAGTTTGTGTCAAAATCTCCTGCGATCGCTCACAGTAATCCTACGTTTCTAAACAACGAGTTAAACTTTCAGCCCTAAGAGAATGACATCGTGATCCATACCCCACGATCGCGCCACCTGCGGCAAATATCCCCATTGCTCAAAACCGAATTTTTTCAGCAAAGTTACACTCGGTTGATTCTCAGCAAACACCACTGCAATCAAGGTGTTGATCTCTAGCTTTGGAGCCTGCCCGATCGCATAACTGAGTAACGTTTGTCCGACTCTCTGACGCTGAAATTCGGGTGCAACATACAAGCTAAACTCAGCGGTCGATTGATAAGCGGCTCTACCATAGTACATTTTGAGTCCAAGCCATCCCGCGATCGCATTGTCTCGCTCTAGTACCCAGAGTGGATATCGGCTCGAATAGCTATGAAACCAATCCAAGCGACTTTCCACGGTTACAGGTTCAATGTCGGCGGTGATCGTATGAGCGGCGATCGCGTGATTGTAGATTGTCACGATCGCGCTTAAATCAGACTCAACGGCATTTCGGATCATCGGGACGTAACCTGCTGAGAAATCCACTGAAGATAAGGATGCGAACCTGCCACAATCGGAAGGGCAATAATTTCGGGTATTTCGTAGGAGTGAAGTTCACGAATTTTGGCTTCGAGCGCAGCGAAGCGATCGAGATCCGCTTTGATCATTAGTTGCCATTCTTCTGCGTGTTCGAGTTCGTCTTGCCAAGTGTAAATCGATTGCACCGGGAAAAGTGTGACACAGGCTGCTAACTTTGCCGAAACGAGCGATCGGGCGAGGGTTTCTGCTTCGGATTTCGATGCAGCCGTGACGAATACGACTCCATACGTTGCTTCTGCCATGAGTTCTCTACAATAAATATGCTTGTTTTCAGTTTAGGTGAGTCGGGATGAGTGGGAAAATTCTGTTAGCGCTAATTTGGGTGGGGTTTGTTGGGTATGCGTTTACGCTTGCGCCTCCCAATCAGCCGGATACGTTTGAGTTGATCAAAAATCTTTCAATGGCGAATGTCGCGGGAATTAATCCCTTGATCGTCGCGCTGTTTAATATCATGGGCTTTTTGCCATTGGCGTATGCTTGCATTACGTTTTTAGACGGTCGATCGCAAAAGATTCCAGCGTGGCTGTTTACAGCAGCATCCTTTGGAGTGGGTGCGTTTTCGCTGTTGCCATATCTGATCTTTCGCAAATCCAATCCGACGTTTACCGGACAGAAGAACTGGTTTCTGAAGCTGATGGATTCGCGGATTACAGGCGGCGCGATCGCGCTGGGTGCGATTGGATTATTTCTCTATGGTGTGACAAATGGCGATTGGAGTAATTTTGTGCAGCAGTGGCAAACCGATCGATTCATTCATGTGATGAGTTTAGATTTTTGTTTATTGTGTGGACTATTTCCCGTGTTATTGCAAGATGACATTAAACGACGGGGTTTAGAAAATTCCCAAGCGTTTAGGATTCTGTCATTTCTGCCGTTCTTTGGAGCGTTGATGTATTTGGTACTGCGTCCACCGACGATCGAACCATCCACTTCTGTGTCCCCTGAAAAAGTCCCGGCATGAACTGGCAAACTCCACCGGACGAATTGAGGCTGGGCGATTCAGAGGTTCACATCTGGCTGACGAACTTAGATGCGATCTCACCCTCATTTGAGATGCTCTCGATCGGTGAACGATCGAGAGCCGATCGCTTTAAGTTCGAGCAGCATCGACAGCGATTTATTGCAGGGCGGGGATTTCTGCGATCGCTCCTCGGTTGCTATCTCAACACTGATCCCGCAACTTTAGAATTTGACTATGGCGCCCACGGAAAGCCGTTTCTCAAGCATTCAACCCTTCAGTTTAATCTGGCACATTCACAGCATTTAGCGCTTCATGCTGTCACTTACGATCGTGCAGTTGGCATTGATATTGAACAGATTCGAGTGATCGATCAGGTTGAGAGATTAGCGCAACGGTTTTTTCTACCCTCAGAAGCCGAAGCAGTTCAGACACAGCCTGATTTATTTTTTCAGTATTGGACGTGCAAAGAAGCGTTTCTCAAAGCAACAGGCATCGGGCTTTCAGGGCTGAAAGAGATAGAAATTGATCGCTTTCAGCTAAGAAGCATTCCGCCTGAAGCTCGATCGCAACAATGGCAACTGCATCCCATTACAATCAGTGATCAATTTGCAGGCGCGATCGTGATTGAGCAAAATTGTTCTCAGTTAGACCTGCGCTACTTTCACATTGAAGCGAGTTCAACAGATTTACACGCTTTACGAATTCAGGATTACAGGGAATAATGGGGCATTCTTTCTCTAGCCCGGATTATGACTTTATCTGCTCAACGATCGCTGAAACACTCGGCGCTTTGCTTCTTACTTTCTGTGCCTGTTTGGTTAACGGCTTGCTCGACCGCGCCTCAAACTTCGACCACGACTTCTAGCCCTGCTTCCCCGGTCGCCGCAACAAACGAGAACAAACCTGCAAAGTTTGCTTTAATTTTGAGCGCTCCGCCAACAGACAAATCCTGGAACCAAAAAGCCTTTGAAGCTACCCAAGCACTCAAAGCCAAAGGAGTCGAAGTGGCAGTGTCGGAGTCAGTCTCTAACTCGGATGTCGAACGAGTGCTAAGGCAATATGCAGAAGCGGGATTTACGACGATCGTCGCGCATTCTTTTAACTATGGCGATGCTGTCTTTAAGGTGGCAAAAGAGTTTCCGAATGTGAACTTTGCTTGGGCAGGTGGGATTAACAAAACTGCGACTAATGTTGCAGACTATGACCAGCCATTTTATCAAGGCGCTTACTTAGTGGGCATCGTGGCAGCAAAACTCAGCAAGACCGGGAAGCTGGGAGCGCTTTCTGGGTTTGATATTCCCGTGTGTCATGCCATGGGTGAAGCGATGTTAGCGGGGGCAAAAACCGTTCGTCCGGATGTGACATTGACCAGTGCTGCAGTGGGAGATTGGTACGATGTGGCAAAAGCCAAAGAAGCCGCATTATCACAGGCAGAAACTGGGGTAGATTATTGGATCGGCTGTGGACAAGGGCCGACGATCGGGCAAATCGAAGCCGCAAAACAAAAGGGGGGCTATGTCACAAGCTACGTCGGCGATATGTCTTCAATGGGCGAAAAAGTCGTTGCAACGAATTTGATTTGGAACTTAGAGCCACTGTTCAGCCGGATGCTCGAAGACACCAAAGCGAAGAAGTTTGCCAACCAGTATTACAAAATGGGCGTTGCTGACAATGTGGTCAGCGTTGAAGTGAATCCAGCCGTGAAAGATAAAGTGCCGGCTGATCAACTCAAGGCGTTAGAAGCGGCTCGCGCCAAGATTGCGTCTAATGAGCTGAAAGTTCCATTTGTGCCGAAGAAATAGACGGTAACTGTTGTTCTAAGGTGCAGACTATGACTTCCAAATCAGACGCGATCGCAATCGAGATGCGCGGCATCACTAAGCGATTTCCGGGAACGATCGCGAACCAAGCGATCGACTTTACGGTAAGAGCAGGTGAGATTCACGCGCTCTTGGGTGAAAACGGTGCGGGTAAAACTACATTGATGAACATTCTCTGTGGACTCTACACGCCAGATCTGGGAGAAATTCGATTGTTTGGTCAGTCGGTGCAGTTTCGCTCTCCCAAAGCTGCGATTCGTGCTGGAATTGGCATGGTGCATCAACACTTTATGCTGGTTGAGTCGTTTACTGTGGCTGAGAACATTGTCTTGGGAACGACTCGATCGCTAATGCGAGAACCACCTCAACGCCTTCACACCAGAATTCAAGGTTTAGCGGCTCAGTATGGCTTGAAGCTTGATCCGGCGGCGAAAGTGTGGCAGTTGTCCGTGGGGGAACAACAGCGCATCGAAATTCTCAAAGCGCTTTATCACAATGCTCGAATTCTGATCTTGGATGAGCCAACCGCAGTGTTGACTCCACAAGAAGCCGAAGATTTGAGTGCAACATTACGATCGCTCTCTGCTCAAGGAACTACGATTATTTTTATCTCACACAAGCTCAAGGAAGTGATGTCCCTGTGCGATCGAGTCACGGTTCTGCGCGATGGGCAGACTGTTGGAACTGTTGTGATCAAGGACTGTACAGAAAAAGCGTTAGCGCAAATGATGGTCGGACGCGAGGTTGATTTATCACGTAAGTCACAAAGGTCGTCCAAAGCAACCACACCAGCATTAACGCTAAAAGATGTTTGGGTGATGGGCGATCGAAGTCTTCCAGCATTGCGAGGCATCAATCTAACAGTTCATGCAGGTGAGATCTTGGGGATTGCTGGTGTGGATGGGAACGGACAACGAGAACTAGAAGAAGCGATCGTCGGCTTACGAACGGTACAAGGTGAAATTAAGTTAGACGGCAAGTTAGCTCACATTCCCTCGGATCGCTATTCGATGGGATTGTTAACCGAGTTTTCGATCGCAGAAAACTTCGTTCTTAAAGATATCCAGCATCCGCCGTTTAGCTGGAAAGGTTTACTCCGCCCACAGTTGATCTTTAAGAATGCGATCGACCTCATTCAACGGTTTCTCATTCGTACCCCTTCTCCGAATGTTCCTGCTGGAAAATTGTCCGGCGGCAATGCCCAAAAAGTAGTGTTTGCAAGAGAACTATCTCGCGATCATCAAGTGCTATTAGCAGCACAACCCACACGCGGATTGGACATTGGTGCAACGGAATTTGTACATAGTCAATTGATCGCCCGGCGTGATGCAGGAACGGCTGTTTTATTGATCTCGACTGAGCTTGATGAAGTTATGCGATTAAGCGATCGGATTGCCGTGCTGTACGAAGGCAAAATTGTCGAAGTTCTGGATGTTGCACAAGCAAATCTCGATCGACTTGGACTATTAATGGCAGGGAGGAACCACGCTTGAATCTCACGCTTTCCCGATCAGTTCAACTGAGAGCCTTTGCTCCTTG
Source organism: Cyanobacteria bacterium FACHB-DQ100 (assembly GCA_014695195.1). NCBI lineage: Bacteria > Bacillati > Cyanobacteriota > Cyanobacteria bacterium FACHB-DQ100. Next base: position 38,538 of record JACJNW010000044.1, read on the forward strand.
GATGGGTGGATTGATTGCACTGTTACTGGGCGCTGTGTTGATTCAATTAAGCGGTGCGAATCCGCTCCAAGCCTACGGGGTTATGCTTGCGGGTGCATTTGGTGGCTTTCGGCAGCTCACTGAAACATTGTTAAAAGCAACGCCACTGTTAATCATTGGGTTGGGAATGACGATCGCGTTTCGCTGTCGCGTGTGGAACATTGGTGCAGAAGGACAGTATTACATTGGGGCATTGTTGGGAAGCATTGTTGCCCTGAAATTGCCGGGCTTGAATGCTGTTATTCTAATTCCATTGATGCTAATGGCTGGAATGCTGGGTGGTGTGATTTGGAGCGCGATCGCCGGACTCCTACACCTAAAGCGCGGCATGAATTTGATTATTTGCACCTTAATGCTGAACTATGTCGGAATTCTGCTGGTGCAATATGCAGCGCGGGTTCCTTTACAGCAACCGGATGGATTTTTGCCCGAATCGGCTCAGTTTAGTGTTGCAGCTCAGATTCCAACCTTGTTTGGAACCCGATTGCATTTGGGAATGGTTCTGGCGGTGTTGCTGGTGGGTGGGGTTTACCTGCTGCTGTGGCGGACTCCGCTTGGGTTTCAGCTTCGGGCAGTCGGATCACGCCTAAGTGTGGCACGTTGCGCGGGAATGAAGGTCGATCGTAGCATTCTCACAGCATTGTTACTGAGTGGCGCGCTCTCAGGACTGGCAGGCATCCTCGAAGTGAGCTACACCTACACGCGGCTAAAAGGAGATATTTCAGATAGCTATGGATTTAGTGGCATTCTCGTTGCATTGTTGGGTCAACTGCACCCGATCGGCGTTTTGATTGCTGCGGTGTTATTTTCAGCATTAATGGTTGGGGCACAGTCGCTCAATGTTGTATTGCAAATTCCCGCTTCGGTGGCAGAAGTGATTCAAGCATTAGTGGTGCTGTTTGTGCTGGCGGGTCATGCTATTTCGCGACAATCTGAATCGGAGTAAGAGCAATGCCGTGGGAACAGATTTTAACCTGGAGTTTTGTCGTCGGTTTGCTGACCGCAGGCATTCGATTAGCAGTGCCTGTATTGTTAGCGGTGCTTGGAGAAATTATCTCAGAGCGATCGGGCGTGATGAATCTCGGACTCGAAGGTGTGATGCTGGTCGGAGGATTATCGGGATTCATTGTTGCCTATCAATTAGAGCAAGCCGGGATTAGCGGCGCGGACTGGTTTGGATTGTTCGCAGGGCTATCTGGAGGAGCAATCATGGGGTTGCTGATGGCGGTTTTAGCGGTTCGATTTAAGACGGATCAAGTGGTGACAGGGGTAACACTCGTATTGCTTGGACAAGGCTTAACTTCATTTGTATTTCGCAAATTTAGCGCTCTATCTGGGACGCGGGTGAAAGGCTTAGAAGCTTGGGCAATTCCGGGACTCTCAAAGATTCCAGTGATCGGAGATATTCTGTTTAATCACAACGCGATCGTCTATCTCACGGTGATCTTAGTGATTCTCTGCTCGGTTTTTCTCTTTCGCACCAATTGGGGACTGGCGTTACGTGCAGTGGGAGAAAATCCCGCAGCCGCAGAAACCTCTGGATTGAACGTCAATCGCATTCGTACTCTTGCGGTGATGGTTGGGTCAGCCTTTGCCGGGTTCGGGGGAGCTGTGCTGACGGTGGTGCAGCTCAATATCTTTACCGAAGGCATCATTGCGGGGCGGGGCTGGATTGCGATCGCGCTCGTCTTTTTCTCGCGCTGGCAACCGATTTGGGGATTAGTCGGGGCGGTGTTGTTCGGGGTTGCCGATGCGCTGCAATATCGAATTCAGGCATTCGGGTTAAGGGATCTTCCCTATGAATTTCTATTGATGCTACCGTATGTGTTGACGCTGCTCGTCTTGTTACGCGGAACTGTTCGCAGCGATACGCCTGCTGCGTTAGGTGTCCCGTACTTTAAAGGTAAACGGTAAGCTGGAGAAGCTCAAATGGTTGGATTGATCGCTGCACCTCAAAAGAACAATCGCTCGATTGAGTCGGTGTTGCTAGATGAATGGTATCCCGTCGCGCGATCGAGCGAAATTCAGCCCGGAACAGCGCGATCGGTGCAACTGTTTGAGACGGACTTGGTACTATGGCGCGGTGAAAATACTGGGGTCGTGGCATGGCTCGATCGTTGTCCCCATCGCAGCGTTAAGCTCTCTCCCGGAACGGTCGAAGCAGATACTTTAGTATGTCCTTATCATGGACTCGCCTTTGATGCTCAAGGGCAATGTGTCAAAGTTCCAGCGCATCCGAACTATCCCCCGCCCAAGCAAGCCTGCACCACAACCTTCCCGGTACTGGAGCGATATGGCGTAATTTTTGTTTCATTGGGCGATCCGCCTGCCGATGTTGTCCCTTTTGCAGAATGGGATGATCCAGACTATCGCACTTATCTAAGCGGCGGACACCGATTTCGCTGTAGTGGATTAAGAGCGATCGAAAACTTTCTGGATGTGGCACATTTGCCGTTTGTTCATGCGGGGATCTTAGGTGTGCCCGAACAGCCTGTGATCGAAGACTACGAAGTTCAGACGATCGACACCGGCATTTACATGAGAAACATTCAAATCTGGCAACCTGATCCCGATGGCACAGGCAAAGACGGGATTGCGACCTACGACTATTGGACGCTTCGACCGTTAATGGTTGCTCTGAAGAAAGAAAGAGCGAGTGGGCAAACAATGGTGCTGCTTTACTGTGTCGCTCCGATTTCCGAAGAAGAGTGTGTCGGATGGATGTGGGGCGCTTTGAACTATGCTCATCACATTCCAGAAGCAGACCTTGTGGCATTTCAAGACACTGTAATCTTGCAAGATGTCGCGAACCTGGAATCCCACAACCCAAAGCGGCTCCCGCTTGATCCGCAGATGGAATTTCATCTGCCGAGCGATCGTGCTTCTTTGGCGTACCGCAAGTGGTTGAAACAGAGCGGTGTCACTTATGGAACCGTGCGCTAATTTGAGTTAAATCTATCCACAGATACAAGACAGTAATGCCCTTTTCGATAGATAGTCAAATACGGAGAATCGCGCTATGGGAAATACATGTGATCTTGCGTCTTAGGAACGCAGATTTATTCATGCTAGAATCTTTGCCCTCATCCCCTAACTCCTTCTCTCACTTGGGGGTAAGGACGAATTAGTCTTGTCATGAGCGCTCTCTTATTGAGTCCCCGTTCCTTAGCGATCAAATTTGCTAACCTTAAAGGCGATCGCTCGTCGATTATTGATGCGAGAAGACCAGGATAAATTAAGTGCTGCATTCGCCTGACATCAGTAAAGCCTTCGTTCGCATTACCGAGAGCCTAGCACAGCGCTCCTCAAGAACACCAAATTTTCAAGCAGAAAATCGGGCACTGCAAATCCTGGCGCAACAACTTGCAGGAGATGCTCGATCGCTGCTCAAAACCCTGACCCATCTGGCGATCGAACTCTGTCAAGCCGATGCCGTTGGAATCAGCCTGCTCGAAGACACTATGTTTCGATGGGTGTCGATTTCAGGAACCCTCAGCCATTGGGAGGCTCAAACTGTCGCCGTCGATTTGAGTCCCTGTGGCACAACCGTCCGAACTCGGCAACCGCAGTTGTATACCTGCCCGGAAATCTATTTCTCCGACCTATGTCATCTCGATCGTCCACTGGCTGAAGTGCTGTTGATTCCTTTGTTTGCCGATCAGCAAGTCCTTGGCACTATTTGGACGGTTACCCATGATCTTGATCGTCATTTCGACCTCGAAGACCTGCGCATTTTGACCAATCTCTCTGGCTTTATCAGTGCAGCGTTAGCGAACCTAAGAGTTAGACAAACCGCTGAGGAACTCCTTCAGCGCGAACAAGCCTTTAACAAAGCTGCAAATCGAGCGATCGACATTCTCGAAAGCACAACGGATTGCTTTGTGTCCCTCGATCACGATTGGCGCATTACCTATGTGAATCAAGCCACCGCAAAACTCAATGCGCTCTCCCCGGCTGAGATGATCGGGAAGACGCACTGGGAAATGTGGTCTTGGTCGGCTGGAACTATTGTCGAACACAACTATCGTCAAGCGGTTGCAACTCAAACTCCGGCGCACTTTGAGGTGCTGTATGAACCCCTGGAGATGTGGTTAGAGATTCATGCTTATCCCTCGATCGACGGTCTCAATCTATTCTTTCGCAACATCAGCGATGCAAAGCACCGCGAAGTGGAACGCAAACGAGCGGAACTGCTTTTAAGCCAACAATATGCCGAAATTGAAGCGATTTACAACACGGCTCCGATCGGCTTGGCGGTTCTAGATCTTAACTATCGCTTTGTGCGCCTCAACCCGAAGTTGGCGGAAATTGACGGACGGTCTGTGGAAGATCATTTAGGTCGATCGATACGCGAAATTGTGCCTGCCATTGCCGACCAATTAGAATCCATCTTTCAGCAGCTCTTAGCGACCGGAGAGACGGTGTTAAATCTCGAAATTAGCGGCGAAACTCCCTCGCAACCCGGACAGCAGCGCGTCTGGCTGGGAAGCTGGTTTCTGCTGCGTGATTCAAACGGTGAGAGTATTGGCATCAATGCAGTCGTGCAGGAAATCACCAGCCGTAAGCAGTCCGAAGCAAAGCTGAGTGAAAGTGAAGAACGCCTACGTATGGCGCTGGTGGCTGCTAATCAAGGTCTGTATGATCTGAACGTGCAGACCGGAGAAACGATCGTCTCTCCCGAATATGCTCAGATGCTTGGTTACGATCTAGAAACGTTCTGCGAAACGAATGCGGCGTGGCGAGAACGGCTGCACCCGGACGATTGGGAAGCCGTGAGCCGAAATTACGAAGACTATCTCTCTGGTCAACGCAGCGACTATCGCGTTGAATTTCGCCAACGGACACGATCGGGCAATTGGAAGTGGATTCTATCGCTCGGCAAAATTGTCGCTTGGGATGCCGATGGACGACCCCTGCGAATGCTGGGAACGCATACGGATATCGACGATCGCAAAGCTGCCGAAGCCGAACGCGAACAGCTTCTACTGAGAGAACAAGCTGCCAGAGAAGAAGCCGAACGCGCAAACCGCATCAAAGACGAATTTCTCGCTGTCCTCTCTCACGAACTCAGAACCCCGCTGAATCCGATTCTCGGCTGGAGCAAACTGTTGCAAACCGGAAAACTCGATGCAGATCGAACCCGGCAAGCTCTCGTCACGATCGAGCGCAATGCTCAACTGCAAACCCAACTGATCGATGATTTGCTCGATGTCTCGCGGATTTTGCGCGGCAAACTGACTTTAAATGCTCAGCCCGTGAACCTAAAAACCGTGCTCGAAGCGGCGATCGAAACCGTTCGCCTCGCCGCCGAAGCCAAATCAATTCAGATCAAAACTGCATTCGATGGGATTGGTATAGTTCTCGGCGATTCGGGGCGATTACAGCAAGTCGTCTGGAACCTGCTAACCAATGCGGTGAAATTTACCCCGCCGCACGGACGAGTCAAAGTCGAACTGACAGCAACCGTAACTCAGGCTCAAATCCAGGTCATCGATACCGGGAAGGGCATTGCTCCTGGATTTTTACCACAGGTTTTTGAGCAATTTCGACAAGCGGATTCTTCCACCACGCGCCGATTTGGAGGGCTAGGCTTGGGGCTGGCGATCGCTCGTCAATTGGTCGAACTGCATGGCGGCACGATCGCAGCCGCAAGTCCCGGAGAAGAACAAGGCGCAACCTTCACCGTTTGCCTGCCGCTGGCTTCAGCGTTTGCGATCGCGTCGTGCCCCGGAGGGTTCACCGCTCCAAACTCACCAACTTCAGGCTCTCTCGCAGGAGTCCGAGTCTTACTGGTCGATGATGAAACGGATGCACGAGAGCTCGCACAGTTTATTTTGCAGCAAGCGGGCGCGATCGTCTTGAGTACAGCATCGGCAACTGTGGCGCTACAAATTCTGCAAGGAGCGACTGTTGATCTACTGATAAGTGATATTGGAATGCCCGACTGTAATGGCTATCAACTACTCAAAGCCATTCGCTCTCGTGGGCATCAATTTCCTGCGATCGCGCTTTCTGCTTACGCAGGAGAACTCAATCAAGCGAAATCGCATCAGGCAGGATTTCAGCAGCATCTCTCGAAACCGCTTGATCCAGCTTTACTGATTACTGCCATCACTACCTGCTTGTATCCTGCTTCATAAAATCTTTCTTTAAGGCGACGAGACCGCTTTATCTTTGGTGTATATCTACACTGAGCGACTCTTGTGCCTGTGTTATGACGATTCGCCCGTCCTCTGTCTTTTTCGCTATCATTCGTCGAATTCGGCAGCGCCTCGGATTAATTTCGCTCGATCGTCAGTCTCAGCCCCCCCAACAGCAGATTCTCGACATTCTCGAAAGCATTTCCGATGCGTTCTTCTCGCTTGACCAACAATGGCGCTTTACCTATGTCAATTCTCAAGCCACACAGGTTCTGAATCGCTCAAAAGCAGACCTCATTGGTAAAAGCATTTGGGAAGTATTCCCTGAAGCGGAAGACAGTGTATTTGGACAAGAATACCGGCGGGCTGTGGCTGAACGAATCACGGTGAGCCTGGAGGCTTTTTATCCACCCTTGAATGCTTGGTTTACAGTCCGCGCCTATCCGATCGTCTCCGGGCTTGCGGTGTACTTTCAAGATGTGACCGCACAAAAATCAGCAGAAGCCGCTCAGCTTCAGCAGCGGCAAACGGCTCAGCGCCGACGCGCCGAAATTGAGGCAATTTACGCCACTGCGCCTGTAGGACTATGCTTTAACGATACCGACTTGCGCTATGTGCGGATCAATCAACAATTAGCAGAAATTAATGGCGTTCCAATCCAGCAGCACCTCGGACGAACGGTGCGCGAGGTGCTTCCAGAACTTGCAGATCAGCTAGAACCAATCTACCGACAAGTGATCGAGACTGAGAAACCCATTCTTAATCTGGAAGTGAGCGGCATGAATCCGGCTCAGCCTGGAGTGCTGCGAACTTGGCTATCGAGCTTTTACCCCCTTAAAAGCGAGGACGATCACGTTTTGGGCGTAAATGTCGTGGTGCAGGAAATCACCGCACTCAAGCAGCGAGAAACCGAACGCAAACAAGCAGAGGAAGCCCTACGACAATCCGAAGAACGCTATCGATCGCTGTTTAACTCGATCGATGAAGGTTTTGCCGTCATTGAACTCCTGTTCGACGACGCTGACAAAGCGATCGATTATCGCTTTCTCGAAGTCAATCCAATCTTTGAGCAACAAGCCGGACTCAAGAATGCAGTCGGAAAAACAATACGTGAGTTCGTTCCTGATCTTGAGAGTCATTGGTTTGAGATTTATGGCAGAGTGGCGCTAACTGGAGAACCCGTTCGGTTTGAAAATGGTTCTGAATCAATGAACCGCTGGTTTGATGTCTATGCGTTTCGCGTCGAGGAACCCGAAAAGCGCAAAGTCGCGATTTTGTTTAGAGATGTCACCGATCGCAAGCGCACCGAGAAGGAACTGCGCCAGAAGAACGCCATTTTGAATGTGATTAACGCCGCCGCTCCAACGCCGATTTTTGTCAAAGACCGAGCCGGACGAATTATCTATGCCAATCCTGCCACGCTAGAAACGTTAGGTAAGACGGCAGATCAGGTGATCGGATATCGCGACTCTGAAATCTACTCTCCACCCGAACTCGGTGAGATCGTCTCAGAAAACGACCAGCGCATCATGACCACCGGACAAACCGAAGTCGTCGAAGAGTCTCCCGATGGCATTCGCACTTTTTTGGGAACGAAAACGCCTTATCGCAATGAAACAGGAGAAGTGATTGGCTTAATTGGCATCTCGAATGACATCACCGAACGAGTACAATTCGAGCGCGAACGAGAACGCCTATTTCAGCAAGAGCAAGCTGCCCGCGAAGCCGCAGAGCAAGCCAACCGCCTCAAAGACGAATTTCTCGCAGTTCTCTCTCACGAACTAAGAACGCCCCTGAATCCCATTTTGGGCTGGATTAGACTGTTACAAAACGGGCGCTTAGATCCTGCAAGAACCGCAGAGGCACTGAATACGATCGAGCGCAACGCCAAACTTCAAACCCAACTGATCGATGATCTGCTCGATATTTCTCGCATTATGCGCGGTAAGCTCAGCCTCAACCGCTACCCTGTCAATGTTGCCTCAGTGATTCAAGCCGCTGCAGAGACGATTCGACTCACCGCCGAAGCCAAACAAATCACCTTTGACTTGCAATCTGATCGCCAAGATTACTTTGTGTTTGGGGATGCGGGACGATTGCAGCAAGTGTTTTGGAATTTGCTCTCCAACGCTGTGAAATTCACCCCAGAAGCGGGAAGAGTGACGATTCATCTGACGCAAATCGAGCATCAGGCTCAGGTGCAAATTACGGATACAGGAATTGGAATTCGCCCAGACTTTTTGCCTCATCTGTTTGAACACTTTCGGCAAGAGGACGGCTCAATTACTCGCAAGTTTGGCGGCTTAGGATTGGGGTTAGCAATCGCTCGTCAAATCATGGAATTACACAGCGGCACGATTTCCGCCGAAAGCCAGGGAGAAAATCAAGGCGCAACGTTTACGGTGCAATTGCCATTACTTCCGCAAGTTCCAGAGGAAGCGGTTGCTTCTACACCTGTCACGCCTCCTACGGTGGATATACCCTTGGGCGGGATTCGAGCAGTGATCGTCGATGATAACGCTGACACACGAGAATTTCTCACCTTCTTATTAGAAACAAACGGCGCGACCGTAATCACGGTTGACTCAGCCCTTGAAGCGTTGATTTTGGTTAAGCAAGCTCCACCTGACATTCTCCTGAGTGATATTGGAATGCCAGAAATGACGGGTTATGAGTTCATTCGAGCCGTTCGCGCCGCGAAGATTGCAATTCCTGCGATCGCGCTGACCGCTTATGCGAAGGAGTTCGATCGCCAACAAGCCCTTGAATCTGGATTTCAGCAGCATCTTGCAAAGCCAATCCAGCCAGAAGCGCTCGTTGCAGCCGTGCTGGAGCTAGTTCAGCAAAGCGCTGCTCGCGATTCCCAGAGTTAAAACTCCCAGACTAGAATGGCAGCAACGACTACCGACGCATAAGGAATACGGCTATGAAGTTTTCGACCGAGCAACTAAGGCGCAGCGCAGGAATCAGTTTGCTAGGATTTGCGATGACCGCTTGCTCCCTAACTGCCGCGAATACGGTTGCGCCCGCTCAAAGCCCCTCAGATGCTGCTCAGATATCTTCTGCCCAAACGCCTCAAGGATTTCAGCAAACAACGATCGTGTCAGGATTAGAACGCCCGTGGAGTATGGCATGGCTTCCCGATGGCGCGATGCTGATTACCGAGAAAGCCGGACGGCTACGGCTGGTGCGAAATGGCGTGTTAGATTCGACTCCGATCGCGGGAGTTCCAGAAGTGATGTCAGCAGGTCAGGGCGGTCTGCTGGATGTCTCGATTCATCCCCGATTTGCCCAAAACCGCTGGGTGTATTTAACTTATTCGCATGGAACTCAGAGCGCAAATCGGACTCGTGTAGCGAGAGCCACGTTTGATGGCAAAGCGCTGCGGGATTTGCGCGTGATTTTTGAAGTGAAGCAAGCGAAATCCGGCGGACAGCATTTCGGGTCGCGGATTCTTTGGCTACCGGATGGCACAATGCTGGTCGCGATCGGCGATGGTGGTAATCCGCCCGTTCAGCTAGAGGGTGAGTTGATTCGCAAGCAGGCGCAAAATTTACGCAGTCGCCTCGGTAAGATTGTGCGGCTAAATGACGATGGCTCAGCGCCACGTGATAACCCCTTTGCAACGAATCAAACCGCAGATCCAGCGATCTGGAGCTATGGACATCGCAATATTCAAGGGTTGGCGTTTGACCCGCTCAAGCAGCGAGTTTGGGCAACTGAACATGGGGCGCGGGGCGGTGATGAGCTGAATCTAGCGCAAGCAGGTAAGAATTACGGCTGGCCCGTTGTGACTTATAGCCGAGAATATTTTGGCGGGGAGATTTCGACAGCGCGATCGCGCTCCGGTATGGTGAGTCCGAAAGTCGTTTGGACTCCGGCAACGGCTCCTTCGGGATTGGCGTTTTATACGAGCGATCGCATTCCGGCTTGGAAAGGTGATCTGTTTGCGGGCGGATTGGTGTCTCAAGATGTACGGCGCATTGATCTTGATGAAACGGGAAATGTGCGAGGGCAGCAGAGGCTTGCGATCGGGCAGCGAGTACGCGATGTGCGGCAGAGTCCCGATGGATTGCTGTATGTTCTTACGGATGGATCAGGAGACGGGCGCTTAATTCGACTAGAGCCGCCAGGGAGCTAAAAAACGTAAGTTCGATGGGTATGACCTCCTTATACCAAATCTCTAAATACTCGCTACAGACTGGGTAAAGACGCGATGAATCGCGTCTTTACGTCACATCTTCACCGGTTGAGCATTCGTTTTTCAGCCGAAGCCCTCATTTCTGCTGCTTTCTCGTAAACCGTTGTATTGGGTTTCACTTGATCAAGCCGATCAAGGATGGCGCGTAGCTGTCCAAGAATGTAGGAACGATCGACTCGGTTTGGATCAGCATTTGAAATCAAGCTCTGAGTCATTCGCTGCGCGGATTTGTAAGCGACAACAGAGTCTTCCTCATGCTGAATTCTCTCTTTAATCGCATTGCGACTCTGTTGATAATGGGTCATTCTGCGGCTCGCTTCTACATAATCTGGATCAGTGGGCTGAATTTGCTGTAATTTGGCGATCGCGCGCTCCCAGTTCTCCTGCACCTGCCCCAGTTGGATTAGCGACATTGGCGCATCTTGCGTTTGTTGTTTTGCAGCGTTCGCGCTGATTTGAGCGACTTCGATTAATCGACGGTTGCGATCGCTCTCTGTTTGAGTTCCAACCATGGCGCGAAAGTCACGTTCTGCCGCGCTTAATTTATTGCGGGCAAGTCGTCCGGCGAGGGTTGAACCCGGAAGTTGACTCAGGGTATCGATCGCCGAGCGCCAGTCCGCGATCGCAGCGTTACGATTTTCTCCGGTTGCACCATCGCGAATGATGCGAATGGCTTCGCCCAATGACTGTTCAGCTTGCTCAAATCGAGTTTGAGCGTTCTTCTCCTGAAAGAGCTTTGCATCCAGCCGAGCAACTTGCTCACGGGCAGATTTGAACTCATCGATCGTGAATCGCCAATAGCATTTAGCCCATCGGCAGTAACTCCCTGGGTAATGTCCTAAAAACCAGGCAGGCAGTTCGTCCAAATGCTTTTGCGCCGCTTTGACTTTTTGTGTTCCAAGATCTAAGTCTTCAAACGCGGTTGCTTCGTTCACGAATTGATCGGATTGCTCAACCAGCGCGATCGCCCTACGGTAGTTGTGATCCATCGCCATGTAGCTCGGTGTAAGCAGAAATGGAGCAGCCTCCATGGACCGGATAACGAATCCACGGAATCGGGCGATTGACGAGCCAAATTCCACCCGCTGAAAGAACGCTCGCAACCGTTCCAAGCTTTAAACTGATCCACAGCGGCGACGAGGGGCGATTTACTGTTGCCGCCTTGCGGAGAATTTTTGAATCAAAATCTGGAATCAAATCGCCGATCGCGTCTCGTAATTCTGCCTCGGTTGCAGGTGTTCCCGACCGGAGGCGTAATCTCTCCAAACGACGAAGGGCAAGCTCAAACTGAACTTGCCCAATCTTACACGAACCAAGACATCGTCGAACCTCAGTCTGGAGGATGTAAAATGCTTGATTGTTCAAACGCTTCATTCAAACGAAACCCTATCACAACGCAATGTTATTAGGGTTCCCGTCACTCAAACCGAAATGCGGCGGAGAATCGCAAATTCTATGAATTAGTCGTTTGAGTTGCCAGCATTTGTTTGAGTTTTTCCAGTTCTTGTGCCCAGCGCGGATCGGGTTGAACCGAGTCAGGATCAGCAGTAGAAGTGGTGGTGCGGCGCGATTTGTTGTTGTTGTTCGTGTTGCCGCCTTTGCGCTTTCCACCGGCCGACGCGACGGGTGCTGCTGCGGGTTCATCAGCTTTGTCTTTCGATCGAGGCAACGCTTTTTCAATTTTGATCGCGTTGTCCTTGATGCTGACTCCGTTGTATTTCTCAATGAATTGATCCGCCAATTCATCAGATTTGACGGTGACGAAGCCAAAACCGCGGCATTTACCGGTTTTGCGATCGGTGATCAGCTTGGCGGAGACTCCTTCTCCTGCATCCGCAAATGCAGCTTCGAGGTCTTGCCGACTTAAATCTTCGGGCAAATTGCCCACATATAGACGAATTGACATATCGAGACACCTCCAGACTTTGATCCTAATACATGGTACGGACGCTTACCACACATCCCTCAGCTACACCTTTCGTTTTCTTGGCTCAGGTTAGACGATACAGACATTTCTGCCACCTTTCGTCAGGACTACATGAAGCAGCACGATCGCACTGCTGACCCTTCCTCCGGAGATTTCAAACCAAACCCGGAAAATCTCCATAGGGTTCGATTCTTGTCGCTGGGCGATGATCGCGGGATTTGAGGTTAAGCAACTTGGTCACTGTGTCCCAAGGATATGCGCCACTCTTAAAGGTATCATGCTCGTCTCTCAGATTCGAGCCACCTGAACAATTTCCCTCCTGAGTGCTATTTCGATTGTTAGAGCCTGGAAAATTGTTAGAGTCTGCAAAATTTTGCTTCCGTTGTGAGACAAAAACCAGCCGATCCTACGATCGGCTGGTTCAGCTTGCTGTGTTGGGAGGAGAAATACCGAATACTGAAAGTTCTGTAAGTCGATGCACGACCGACTGAGCCACTTCAGGACTGGACTCCTTGTAACGAAATGTAACACTATGTCTAGAGAGAACGCAACTATTCTTTACAGAATCTGAGCGATGCCAAATAGAATTGCCGAGATCGCAACCAGTAACGACCAGACGGGATGCCCAGCCCGGATTAACGATCTCGTTCTAATCGTGTCTACATCAATCCAGGGAGTTGCGCTACGTCGGAGCCATCCAGTGACGATCGCAGGCTGCCCAAGCGGGAGCGAACAGAGTAGATTCCCGATCGCGCCTAGCTGAGAGCAGTAGTGCAGCTTAATTAATCCGGTCTCGGTTTGCAGGAGGAGGTCTTGAGCAAGTCGGTTGCTGGCTCCAGTGCGCCCGATAAGCGTTCCTTCGAGTCGAATTCTGGGACTATCGAGGGGGGTGAGCTGGGGTTGCGTCAGGAGCTGGACGAGATCAGTGTGTGCGTCCTGAGAGTCAGGAAAGAAGCGATTAAATCGAATGATCATCCCAACGCCAAATCCAATGCACCCAAAACTTGGAAACAAGCTGTAATCGCTGGCTAACCAATTGAGGCGGAAGTTACCAATGGCAAAGAGAGCGTGAGCAATTAGCCAGAGTAATGCTGCGATCGCAATGCCGCCTAAACCACCAAACAGGGGTGCGAATTGCAGTAAGGGTTGCTTACGGTTAGTGGGGGTGAGGGTTTCGAGATCGAGTTCAGGTTTGAGGTGCCATTGCTGACAGCAATTCATCAGTTTTTGCAGTCGGGTTCCCATGAGAGCATGAGGGCTATCCAACAGGGATAAACTACGATCGCAGTTAGCAAAATCCCACTGAAATAAAGTCGATAAAGAGACTCGATCGAATAGCCCTTCAAATAAAATTGCGCTGCGATAACTCACAGGATTAAGCAGCTCAAAACCCTCTAATAGATAAGAAGTTCGCTTTTCGTGTTTGATTGTTTTAGTCGTCACGATCGTTAATTTAATCAAGGTTCGTGCTAGTCCGTTTGGATTGCCTGTGAGACTGCAAGCCTGACGATCGCTATAGATAATACGCTCTCTTGAAAGCCATAATCCTGACCAGCGAAATACCCAGAAAAATCCATAGGCGATCGCAGAAATTAGCCCTGTTACATCAGCAGCAATTTGAATGAGTTTGGAAACAAAAGCCTGATTTAACTGCAAGGCTCGGAGCCGATCGCTGGAGATCGCGCTCAATTGATAAATGGAGTAAGGAATCTGCAACACGACAGCAACAAGTGACATCCAAGCAAAATCCCAATGAGCAATATGGCTCACTTCTCCGGCATAAATTGCTGCAATTTCTTCATCGGTTAACTGATCTAAAAGCCCTTGACTCACCACAATTCGAGCAAATTTAGGTAGACAACCGTAAGTAAACGCGATCGGAACCGAAGCCGGCAAAATTCCGAGCTTGGGAATGGGAATTTTCTGCTGCTGAGCAAATCTTTGAATCAGGCGATGCGCCTCTACGCTATGACGAGCGATCGCGGCCGTGGAAAGCGGCTTGAGTCCATGCAGTCCTTTCAGCACTGCATCCAAAATCCACGGAGATGCAAAAAATAGGAGCATCAAGCTCAATCCGAATTGCAGGATCGGAATGGTTTGATCAGGAGCAGCAATACTCCAGCGCAAGAGCCGTGTCACTGCTGTATGGGGCAGCGAGAAAGTGAAACCTACTACTTGCCAGAGCAAGCACAGTGTCATAAAGAGCGAGATCGCGCTTCCAACTTCTGCACACCGCAACCGCATCGGATTGAGCGGAGGAAGGGGATGCCAGCGCTGAGCACGATCGGCGTTTTTCCAGGCGTGCGGCGTTATAGCTGAGATGGTTTCAGGTCGAGCTGGCTCTGATAGGGGTTCTGTTTGAATTGTGGCGGCATTTTGCTGAGATGGCGTTGCTCGTTTGCGTCGAACGGGTTGAACTGTGGCATCAAGCGGCACGAATCCCGGATCAATAGGCGCAAGCTTTGTCATCATTTGCGTCGCCCACGCCCGCACCTTTTCGTGGTGGCTCTGGTGAAGCTCTTGGCAAAGTGCGATCGCTGACTGAATTTCTCCACTTTGCGCGTATGCCTGCACTAATCCCATTTTGGCTTTGACAGCATCTGAGGAATTGAGATCGGGAGAGGTGAGACACCGGTTAAGTTGTACGATCGCGCTTTCGGTCTGCCCGCTTTGAAGCGCCATTAGCCCTGCTTCTAGCTGATTCTGACAAGAAGCAGACTCCGAAAAAGAAGACATAGGGTTCCCTGAACGACAGCGCTTCTAGAGTACCCAACGAAATCTTTAAAGAATGGTCGGTGTGAATTCCAATTCAAAAAACAAATGCGGCAAATCGCCCACTCGTTGTATCCGTCGTCATAGAGACGCGATTAATCGTGTCTCTATGACGACCCCAAATCCCGCAGCGACCCATAATATTGTCAAATCGAAACCGGTGCCGTTTTTTCCTGATATAGACTGACAATCCGTTGCAGCACTTCCGCCACCGTCAGATTGTCGGATTGAATCTCGATCGCATCCTCCGCCTTCCGCAACGGTGAGATGACACGAGTGCTGTCCTTACGATCGCGCTCAAAAATTGCGGCTTCTAACTCTGCCAAACTCACCTCTGGCTGTCCCAGAGTCTTCAGATCGTGCTGTCTGCGCCGCGCTCTTTCTTGAATCGAAGCAGTTAAATAGATTTTTACTTCTGCATCCGGAAAAACGTGCGTTCCGATGTCGCGGCCATCAACCACGATGCCCCCGCGCCGACCGTAATTCTGCTGCTGCTTCACTAACGCTTCCCGCACCGCCGCCTGTGCCGCGATCGTCGAAACATGCGCCGTTACTTCTGGAGTCCGAATCGCCTGCGTCACATCTTGGCCGTTGACAAACACGATCGGGGTTGCCGTGTCAGTTTGAAAATCGATCTCGCACTGATGCGCCAATTCTGCAACTGCCGGTTCATCGTTCAAATCTAAGCCTGATTGCAGCACAAACCAAGTCAGCGCCCGATACATCGCGCCCGTATCCAGATAAAACAAGCCCAGCTTAGCCGCTACTGCCCGTGCCACTGTCGATTTTCCCGCTCCCGCAGGACCATCGATCGCAATCATCGGGCGACGATCGCGCAGCACGCAGTTGTCAATCAGGCGGGTCGAACCCAAACGCGCAGCCAGCGCTAACAAACCCTCATCGGTCACAGAGTCTAAAGATTTCAGCGTCATCGGATCAACAAGTTCGATATATTCTGGTCGCAGTTCGGAAACTTTTTCGAGTTCCTGTTTCACTGCCTGAACTAAGGTAGCACTTACACGCTCTCCGGATCGAAACAGTTTTTCAGCTTGTGACAATCCTCGATAAAGTGCAGTTGCCTTTATTTTTTCTTCATCTGTTAAGTATTGATTTCGGGACGAAAGCGCTAAACCGCTGGATTCCCGCACGATCGCGCACGGCACAACCTCAACAGGCAAATTCAAATCTTTCACCATTTGCTGAATCACCGCGAGTTGCTGAGCATCTTTCTGCCCAAAATAAGCTCGATCGGGCTGCACCAAATTTAAGAGTTTCGTCACAATGGTTGCCACGCCTTCAAAATGCCCAGGACGAAACGCCCCACACAGCCCAGAAGTTAGCTCGATCGACGGCTGCACTCTCGTCGGAGTAGGCGGACTGACTCCCATTTCTGCGGCATCAGGCGTAAAGATCACATCAACCCCAACCGCTTCACACAGCGATCGATCGCGCTCCAAAGTGCGGGGGTAGCGGCTCAAATCTTCGTTTGCTCCAAACTGCAGCGGATTGACAAAAATGCTGACGACAACGATTTGATTTTCTTGTCGCGCTCGTTGAATCAGGCTCAAATGTCCAGCGTGGAGTGCGCCCATCGTGGGAACAAACCCGATCGTTGATCGTGCGATCGTCGATTCGGTGGAACCCGTCGCGATCGGTTGTTTTCCCTGAGCCAAGTTCAAGTAGCACCGCAATCCTGCGACGGTCGTAAACAGGCGCACAAGCCCTCCTAACTCTGTTTCATACAGATCTTTCTAAGTTTAGTGAATCTCCAGAATTTTTTGCGTATATCCAAGTGAATTCGGAGGCGAAAACGGAATACTTATCCAATCTTTCGCTCGGCTTCGTTTCTTTCGCCTTTCCCGCTGGTACGCCTTCGTTGGAGATTCAAGTTGAAGTGGGGTAATTTCGACTAGCGTATTGTGGCCCTGCATCCGATCTCTGAATTAAAGCTCTCTGACTTCAGGCGATCGCAATTCCTTCCGCAAAAACATCCGTCTCGGTTTTCCCAAGAACCAATCCCAACTCGGCTGAATCTCTTCTAGCTGATACCCCAACTTAAAATAAAGCCGCTTTGCCGCCTCATTCGTTTCCAGCACATGCAAATAAATATTGCGATAGCCCCACTCTCGGACATACGGCTCACATGCCAATAACAACTGCTGCGCCACTCCTTGCCGTCGCGCGTCTTCCCGTACCGCCAGATTCGACAAATACATATACTGATTAGTACGCGGCTGCCAAGGATTCGTTCCACGTAATCCAATCTCGACCGTTCCAACCAATCGCTCTGCTTGATCGCTCGTATCGATCGCCACCAAGCAAACATAATTCGGTGCCGGAAATCGCGTTCGGCTCCTTAGATCCTCATGAATCCCAACTCGAATCACTGGAGCCAGCCACGGTAAAAACGACGGATACAGCGGAAAACTATCCACCAAAACTCCCGCAATCTCATACAAATCCGAAGGCTGTACCGCCCGAACGCAATAGCGAGTCGGACTGGAAAAATCTGTTTGTCGCGAAGAAACGCTCACAAGCACCGAGTAAACCCAACATTCACATCCTAAATCAGCTTGTCCGAAACCGTCGCAAAAAAGAACCCGCCTCGGTCTGAAGCGGGTTCTTCTCGTCATCGTGAAATTACTTACCAATTCTCGGTGGTTCCCGAAAGGCGATCGCAAAGAACAGAACGCCGATCGCCAAAGCCAAAATCAAAATATATGCAACACTTTCCATGATGGTGTCCCAAGATAAAGAGCTGTGTCGGGTCTAAGCGAATCGCCTAGACCCGTGAAGCCAATTAAGCTTCTGTTCTCTGAAGAGTGGTTTTGTCACCCACTTTCGCAAAACGTCCCCATTCAACTTGTTCTTCCGACAGATCGGGGTCAACTCCAGCAAACACATCCCGGAAGATCGTCCGAGATCCGTGCCAAATGTGACCGAAGAAGAACAACAGCGCAAACACAGCATGACCAAACGTAAACCATCCACGCGGGCTGGTGCGGAATACACCATCCGAGTTCAGTGTTTCACGATCGAATTCAAACGGTTCGCCTAACTGAGCAGCACGCGCATAACGCTTAACCTGTGCCGGGTCGCTGATGGTCTGCCCATCCAGCTTACCGCCATAGAAGCTAACAGTTACGCCAGCTTGCTCAAAGCTGTACTTCGACTCAGCCTTACGGAACGGAATGTCCGCACGAATCACGCCATCGCTATCTTGGAGAATCACAGGGAAGTTCTCGAAGAAGTTCGGCAAGCGACGGACAAACAATTCACGACCTTCGCCATCCTTGAATACCGGATGTCCGACCCAAGTCTGAGCGATTCCATCCCCTTTGTTCATCTGACCGGTACGGAACAAGCCACCTTTCGCGGGGCTGTTACCGACGTAATCGTAGAACGCCAGTTTTTCAGGAATTTGGTTGTAAGCTTCAGACAGACTTGCGCCATCTGCAACCGCATTTTGAACGCGACGATCGATTTCTTGGCGGAAGTAGCTGCTATCCCACTGATAGCGCGTTGGGCCAAAAAGCTCGATCGGAGTGGTTGCGTTGCCGTACCACATGGTTCCTGCAACCACAAATGCCGCAAAGAACACGGCTGCAATACTGCTCGACAACACCGTTTCGATGTTCCCCATTCTTAGAGCGCGATAGAGACGCTCAGGCGGACGAACGCTGAGGTGGAATAAGCCTGCAATAATGCCGACAATGCCCGCTGCAATATGGTGCGCCACAACTCCACCCGGATTAAACGGGTTAAATCCAGCCGGACCCCATTCAGGCGCGACAGCCTGAACGTGACCCGTTACACCATAGGCATCAGACACCCACATTCCGGGACCAAATAAGCCCGTCAAGTGGAACGCACCGAAACCAAAACAAAGTAATCCCGACAAGAACAAATGAATTCCGAACATTTTCGGCAAGTCGAGCGCAGGTTCACCTGTGCGCGGATCGCGGAAAAGCTCCAAATCCCAATAAACCCAATGCCAGCAAGCTGCCAAGAACAGCAAGCCCGATAAAACGATGTGGGCAGCCGCAACGCCCTCAAACGACCAGAAGCCTGGATCGGTGACGGTTTCACCCGTAATGCTCCAACCGCCCCAGGAAGAGGTTACGCCGAGTCTTGCCATAAACGGCAGCACGAACATACCTTGTCTCCACATGGGGTTCAGAACTGGATCGCTCGGATCAAAAATGGCAAGCTCATAGAGCGCCATTGATCCTGCCCAACCTGCTACCAGTGCGGTGTGCATCAGGTGAGTCGCAATCAACCGTCCCGGATCATTCACCAGAACTGTGTGTACGCGGTACCAGGGTAGTCCCATTGACTACTCTCCTCCTCTAAATTACGTCTACTGCAACGCTTCTTTCAGCCTTTTGTTAAAGTGCCTAATATTGGTAACTTTACCAGACAAGGCATCCCGTAACCCCGCCGTTTCTGCGCTCCAGCCGTTCACAAGAACGTTGAATCGCGACCATGACAAGGGATTGATAAAAAATGAAAGTGTATAAAGAAGTGTAACCAGTGTTAGAAGCGATTGCAAGCGAATCGCGATCGTCTGAAATTCCTTCCAATTCTTGCTTTTCACTTATTAATATTTCTTAATTTTTGAATGAAATGAGGTACAACTAAAGAAAGCATTTTGAGTGCCAATCAATCTACAAATTCTCTTCAAGAGGAAGACTATGCAACCAGCAGACACCGATCTCCAACCCGTTGAAGAAGCTGTCGTTCAGGAGTCACCGAAACCCGCATTCCAGTCTGCCAGCATCAATTTTGTCAAAGAAGGTAAAGAAGTGGTCGCGGCTCAAGGCGCGAATCTGCGGATTAAAGCGATCGAAAATCAAGTCGATCTCTACACCTTTGGCGGCAAGTTAATGAACTGTGGCGGCAGCGGTCAATGTGGCACTTGCATTGTCGAAGTGATTGAAGGTATGGAAAATCTCTCGCCGCGCACCGCATTCGAGGAGCGCAAATTAAAGAAAAAACCCGCTTCTTATCGCCTGGCTTGTCAAGCCCTAGTCAACGGGGCAGTCAGCGTTAAGACCAAGCCTTAGTGGTATTCTAGAAAGTGTTGATGCCAAGTTTAAAAGGGGTCGTGCTTTATGCAAGTTAATGATTTGGGATTTATTGCGTCGATTCTGTTTGTGCTTGTGCCGAGCGTGTTTCTGCTGATTCTCTATATCCAAACCGCCAGCCGCCAGCCCAAAGACGAGCAATAAAACTTTACAGTTTCACTCAGAAAAAGCGCTGAAGATTAAGCATCTTTGGCGCTTTTTGCCTATCTTTCGGTTTCAGAGCAGGTGTCCTCTTCGACAATTTCGACAATCAGATTTCGCAGAAACTCTTGAAGCGGCATGCGATTGATATAGGGCCATCCCCCCGTCGCTTCAATATCTTTCAATAAACTATAGAGTGCCTGACGATTACTAGGCAGTGCCTCCTGAAACAAGCCTTCTCGGATTTCGCGATGGAGGATTTCAAGCACCCTCAGCAAAGCGAGAAGCGCGAGTCCGTCTCCGGCTGAACGCTCCGAGATCGAGCGAACCGTCCGCGCTAGCTCGTCAAGTTCTAACGACCTCGCAGTAATCTCATCAGCTTTACTCTTGGCGTAATCTCTCATCATCGCATCGTGATCCATACGGGTCGCTCCTCAGGCGCGTCTACTGATAACCTGATAACCGGAAAAAGGCATTAATACCGTACCGCTTTTTGGCGATCGAGACTGCTGCCCCCAGCACTGTAATTCCTTCCGTGCAATCTGCGATCGTCTTCGATTCTTAAAATGTTTACGAATATCTGTAAAATGCTATGAGAGGTTCGATTGAACCACACCAGAATTTATAGAAACTCGATGAGATCTGACAGCAGTGCCAAAACACCCTGACAGAATTTTTACATTACTTTGAGGTTGACCATGAGGTATCGCGCATTGATTGTGACACTGCTGGCATTCTGCCTGAGTGTTCTAACGGCTTGTAGTGACGCTACTGCTACCAGTACGGAAGGATTGACCTACGAGCAAATTCGCGGCACAGGCTTAGCCAATAGCTGCCCCCAAATTGAGGAAACATCCCGCGGCTCGATCGCGATCGAAAACGGCAAATCCTACAGCATCACCGGATTGTGCCTCCAGCCCACCACTTACTTTGTCAAAGAAGAGTTGGGCAACAAGCGCCGTGAAGCTGAGTTTGTTCCCGCGAAAGTGATGACCCGCTACACCTCGTCGATCGATGCGGTGTCAGGAACATTGACGGCAAACACAGATGGTAGCTTGACTTTTGTAGAAGAAGATGGTCTAGACTTTCAGGCGATTACTGTTCAGCTACCAGGTGGCGAACGGGTTCCCTTCTTGTTCACCATTAAAGGATTGGTGGCAACGACTGCGCCGGGTTCGTCCACGATCAACACTTCAACCGACTTTACTGGAAACTTCCGCGTTCCGTCTTACCGGACTTCTAACTTCCTCGACCCGAAAGGTCGCGGTTTGACCACCGGTTACGATAATGCAGTTGCGCTTCCAGCTTCAGCAGACTCAGAAGAGTTGAGAAAAGAGAACGTCAAACGCTTCCAGCTTGACAAGGGTGCAATTTCGCTACAAGTGGCAAAAATCGACAGCGCAACTGGCGAGATTGCCGGAACGTTCGAGAGTGAACAGCCATCTGAGACCGACATGGGATCCCGTGAAGCCAGCGAAGTGAAGATTCGCGGCTTGTTCTACGCACGAGTTGCGCCTGCTGCTTAGATTCCCGCTAGTCTAGGAATTGCCAATTTAACGCGCTCTTTTTCAGAGCCATTCACGTCTTGGGGCAAGCTGCCCCATTTTTTTGCGTATTTTAATTTTGTAAAATCCAATTCTCACGTTTGTTCAGAATCTATTCATAAAGTGATTCAAATCACGGTGGGCTAACGTTCCGTGGAAATGCAGTTGTACGCAATTCGATCAAAGAAATAAGTTTGATTTGTCACCAAGAGAAGAGCAAAAATCTAGCAGTTTCAACGACTTGCTTAAAGCTTTTGTTCTCATCTCTCCGATCGCATTCTGGGTGTGATTTCTACCATCACAGCTCTCAGCAGAAGCAGCAAAAAATCGGGTTTGACACCTTCTTAAGCGTAAGCTCATCACTGAAATTCGTCATGCCTAATCTTGTCTCTACCGATTTAAGAAACGAAACGTTACAACTGCTCCGTGAGTATCAGAAGTCGGCATCGGCTTCTATCCGCAATCAACTAGTTGAACTGAATATTGGGCTGGTGAGGAAAGAAGCGCACCATTGGGTGAATCAGTGTACGGAAAGCTACGACGATCTGCTTCAGGTTGGATCGATTGGATTAATTCGGGCGATCGAGCGATTTGATATGTCGAAAGGACACGCTTTTAGCTCGTTTGCAATTCCCTACATCCGGGGCGAGATTCAACATTATTTGCGCGACAAAAGCCCCTCGGTGCGAATTCCGCGCCGTTGGCAAGCGCTGCAACGCCAAGCGGTCTGGATCATTCGAGAATTTCAGGCACAACATCGCAGACCCCCGACTGATACTGAAATCGCGGCGGCGTTGGATATTGCGATCGAAGAGTGGCAGGAAATTCGATTAGCGGGTCAAAATCGCGCCCTGCTTAGCCTAGATACCCCCATCGGTGACGAAGAGGGGACTGCATCCCTAGGAGATCTGGTTCCCGATACCCGTTATCGCAGTTTTCAACTCGTTCAGGAAGACCGCCTTCGGCTTCAGCAAGCCTTGGTGCAGTTAGAACAGCGAACCCGTGAAGTTTTGGAGTTCGTTTTTCTCTACGATTTAACTCAGAAAGAAACCGCAGAACGCCTGGGAATTAGCGCCGTCACCGTCTCTCGCCAAGTGAAAAAAGGGCTACAAAAGTTACAAGCCATCATGGTTTGTACTGAGGCTTAAGCAAGAAAGCTACGAAAATTCACGCAATTTTTTTTTGCGAGTCGGCTCTTGAGCGAAATCGGGGCACACTGTCATCACACGAATCGTTCTCCATTGCGGGTCATTTAAGTTTGGGCTGTGAACCGTGATCGAGGCTAATTCTAAGTCGAATTTTGGGAGTGATCATGAGCAAGCGGTTCACAAAGCAAGTTACGGGGAATCTTCCAAGCAGAATGCTGATTCTTTGTGTGGGTGCGTTTACGCTTTGGCTGAGCGGCTGCACGACGGGCGAGGAAACTGCGACGGTTAATCCTTCGCCCGCAGCTAACCCATCCACGCCTGCTCAGGCGTTTGCCAAGCCAACCGTCCCTGCTAAAGACGCAGCAAAATTGGAAGGTGCACAATCAGGAAACAAAATTGCGGGTCTACTGCAATCGACTGATCCATTAGAGCGAGCGAAACAAGTTCAGCGCGGCATCAGTAGCGGGAAAGATCCGTTTTCGAGTGTCCCGCCCCTTGTTTCGTTCAAGGTTCCGGTGGCACCGCCATCTACAGCACAGCCAACGGGATCTACTCCCACTCCACAGCCGCCAGTGAAATCCGAGCCAAGGAATCGACCAACTGTGACTTTACCGAAACCAAAGCCGCAATCGCCGATTCGTCCGCTTCCGCCGCTGCCTGATTCGAGCTTAGCAAAGGGAGTGCAAATTACGGGTGTCGTGGTCGTTGGTGGTGTACCGCAGGTGATCGTGCAGGCTCCGAATGAAGCAACCAGTCGCTATGTTCAAGTGGGACAGCGCATTGCAAACGGGCAGGTCTTGATCAAGCGGGTCGAAATGAATAGCGGATCTGAACCCATTGTGATTCTGGAGCAAAATGGTGTCGAGGTGGCGCGCTCTGTTGGGGGTTCTGGGACTCAACCCACTGCGGCCTTGCTGACTGTTCGATTGTTTGGTTAATTATTTAGCAGTGACTCGCTACAATTTGCAACAGCTTGCAGTCAACTTCGGGAGACAAGCGCTAAAGTTGAAGCACTGATTCTCTAGCGCGGGCTTCCGAAGTTGTTGGGTTATGACTGCACATGTTTCTGAATTGGATCAATTTTTGAGTTCGTTGCTCCCAACTCCCCAAGCGTCTCAAGATACGGAGTTGCTTCAGCAGATTGGATTTATTCCTGGACTGCGAGAAACGCTGATGGTGCGGCAGGTTCATGCGCTTGAACACGCAACGGTCTGGATTTTAAGTGGTTTGCCCGATCGGCGAATTGCGCCACCTGACTGGACAGATAATAGTGGGCTAGGCGGATTATCGACTGAGGAAGGATTTTATTTATATGGTCAGGCGGATACGGTTGAGGTTAAACGATCGGTGAATCAAGCGCTAGAGCGCATTACCCATGGGGAATGGAACTTGGCGGTTCACCCGCGTTGTGGGACAAATCTTTCAGTGGGAATGCTGCTCACCGCCTCGATCGCGCTCGGAATTCACTTGCTCTTACCGCGCAACCCGATCGAGCAGCTATTGGGCTTAGGAGTCGCAGCAACAACCGCTTCGCAGATTGCACCGGAATTAGGGCGGTTTGTGCAGCAGTATGTTACCACTGCAATTCCGTTTAACCTGAGAGTGCGCGAAGTCTCTGTCGTTCAAGATGGTTGGGGTCGCCCCGCTCATTTTGTTCGGACAGAGTGGATCGATTAACTTCCAACAATCATTCCAGCTAATAAGAGAAAACCAATCCAAACATTTTGCTTGAAGCTAAACGCATAGAATGAATGGGGAATTGAGAGTTGGATCAGTTTGTACGATTGCCATGCCCACGCGATCGTGCTGAGTCCTAATGCGCTCCAATACCACAGATTCAACTGCATCACGGCTCCCAGTTTTGCCAAAATGACCACCGTTCCTATATAGAAGGCAGTGATCGCATAAGGAGCATACCGTCCAAAAAATAAAGCGCTGGACTTGACTCCGATGCGGCGATCGTCCTCGCGGTCGGACATGGCGTACACCGTATCAAATCCCAACGTCCAAAGCACCGTTGCGCCCCAGAGTAACCACATCGGTTGGGTGAGGCAAGCCGTGTTTGAAGTCGCGCTACAACTCACCGCACTCCAGCTAATCAAAACGGCAAAGCCCCACGCGATCGATAACACCAGTTGCGGCACAGGAAACACTCGCTTAGCAGCAGGATAAAGGAGAATCACGGGAACGGCAGCGACACAAAGCCAGAATGTGAACGGGTTGAGAAATATCGCTAATCCTGCGGCACACAGCAGCGAAATCAAGCCGACGACGATCCCGACCTTTACGGAGAGCGCTCGTGAAGCCAAGGGACGATCGCGGGTGCGTTCAACGTGTGGATCAATATTGCGATCCCAGAGATCATTTGCCACACAACCTGCCGCACTGGTTGCCAAAGTGCCTAAAATAATGATGACTACTAATAACCAGGGTGGCGTTCCTCGTCCTGCGAGAAACACCGCCCACAGTGCCGGAATCATTAAGATCAAACGCCCTTCGGGTTTGTGCCAGCGCAGGAGTCGTGCAATGGTGAGCCAGGTTGGTTCTGAAGAGGGTTTTGGCTGAGTCCACATAAAGTTCGATCGCAAGTCTATAAAAAGACCTTAGCGTGGTTTTTGCCTAAAAAATCGGTTGACTGACTTAGGAGTTGCGATAAAACCTTAATCTGAGAAATGGTTTGACTTGTCTGATCGCGGTTTGAATATTCGGTGCTCTCGCTCGTAGAAACATTAGGTCGCAGTACGCTTTAATGCTCATGGTTAATTCCATCTCGAACCCTCCTCAAGAGAATCCGGTGACACTGCCTACAGTTCCATCGGATCGCGATCGCGTTCTGGCAGCAATTGATGTCGGAACGAATTCAATTCACATGGTAATTGCCCGGATTCAGTCAGACATTCCGACCTTTACGATCGTAGGTCGGGAAAAGGCGACGGTGCGTCTGGGCGATTTTTGTAAGAAAACGGGCGAACTGTCAGCCGAAGCGATGGATCGGGCGTTTGTTGCGCTGAAGCGCTGTCAGGAAGTTGCGAAGAGCTTGAACGCTGAGCAGGTGATTGCAGTGGCGACCAGTGCGGTACGAGAAGCGCCAAATGGACAAGAATTTTTACAGCGCATCGAGAACGAGCTAGGGCTGTGGATTAATTTAATCTCCGGAGCCGAGGAAGCGCGGCGAATCTATCTCGGTGTGCTGTCAGCGATGAGTTTCAACAATCAGCCGCACGTGATTGTGGACATCGGCGGCGGTTCGACTGAGTTAATTTTGGGCGATGGCCATGAGCCAAGAACGCTTAGTAGTACCAAGGTTGGCGCGGTTCGGCTTACGGCTGAGCAGGTTAAAACTGACCCGATCAGTGTGACTGAGTTTGCTGGGCTGCAAGCTTATATTCGCGGAATGCTGGAACGATCGATTGAAGATCTACAAGCGCATCTCAATCCTGGAGAACGTCCGCGCCTTGTGGGGACATCGGGAACGATCGAGACACTGGTGGCGTTAAATGCTCGCGAGAAGTTTGGCGCGGTTCCAGTGCCGCTCAATGGTTGTGAATTATCGCTGAAAGATTTGAAAGATTGGATCAACCGCTTGCGAAAAATGACCTTGGCAGAGCGCTTGGCAATTCCAGGATTATCAGAGCGACGCTCTGAAATTATCCTGCCTGGAGCGATGATTTTGCAGGAAGTAATGACTCAGTTGAAAGCAGAATCGATCGTCATTTGTGAGCGATCGCTACGAGAAGGAGTCATCGTCGATTGGATGGTCGCGCATGGGCTGATTGAAGATCGTTTGCGCTATCAGGGATCTGTCCGCGAGCGCAGTATCTTCAAAGCAACTCAGAAATATCAAGTCAACCTAGAGCATAGTCAGCGAGTCGCAGAATTGGCGCTGAGTCTGTTTGATCAAACGCAGGAGAAACTGCATTTTTGGGGAGATGAGGAGCGAATGCTGCTTTGGGCGGCGGCGATCTTACATAACTGTGGGCATCACATCTCGCATTCTTCGCATCACAAGCATTCTTATTATCTAATTCGCCATGCGGAGTTGCTAGGATTTACAGAGATGGAGATCGAAACGATCGCGAATCTCGCTCGCTACCACCGCAAAAATAGCCCGAAAAAACGTCACGAAACTTATCGCAATCTCACCAGTAAGCGACATCGGCGCGTTGTCGAGCAGTTATATCCACTGTTACGATTGGCGGTGGCGCTCGATCGTCGTCAAATTGGAGCAATTCAATCCATTCAATGCCAGTTCAATTTAGACCAAAGAGAAATGCGATTGTTAGTTAAACCATCGCATTTCGATGATCCTTGTGAGTTGGAACTTTGGAGCTTAGCAGGCAAGAAGGGAAGCTTTGAGACGGAATATGGTGTGAAGCTTACGCCTGTGTTGCAGGTGAGTGCATAAATTATATAGAGGCGATCGAGTTTACTCACGATCGCCTCTATCTCTCAAAACAAGAATGTTTAAAACACTAACTTTCGGCTATAAAACGCTTCCGCAAACTTACTGGAGGAATTGGCTTCAATACCTCGCAACCGTAAGATTGCTTGGAACGTATCTTCAGTAAACCACTGTCGCTGTTTTTGAGTTTCAAACACCTCCATCAGCGTTTGAATTTTACGCTGGCAAACTGCTTCGCTCAAGGGAACATAGAAATTTGGATTACCAATGTCGCCATCGTATTTCGGAATTTCGTACTCCAGGACTAGGTGATTCCGATAGCTATTCCAGGTTAAATCCGAAATGACCCGATGATCCTGGTGAGCATCATGCTTGTAGTGCGTCAGAATTAGATCCGGTGAAAATGCTTGGCTGAGTTCGTTGAAGTAGTCTTTGATTTCGGTTCCCACATAGGGAAAGAAGCTGTTGCGGAAGTTTTTCACCACAATGTTCTCAACTTTCGCACCTGCTAGAAATCGATCGGCACTCGCAAATGCTTCTTTCGAGCGAATCTCACTAGAGCTAAACACAACCCAGTAGAACACAGCATTTGGATACTCTTCGATCAGCTTCAGAATAGTTCCTCCACAGCCGATCTCAATATCATCACAATGAGCGCCAAGACAAAGAATACGGTATTCAGCATCTTTGCCGCGATCGAACATCAGTTTCAGCATTTTCATCTTCCCAGATTAATGACTACATCACTTTACGAGTCTTCCAAACTTCCCAAGGTGGATTGCCCTGAGTGTATAAGTCATCAAGATTCTGCTTGTCGCGGAAGGTGTCCATGCAAGTCCAGAAGCCATCGTACTTGTAGGCGACCAATTGTTCTTTTTCAATCAGGCGTTGGAAGGGTTCAATCACCAATTCTTCACCGGGTTGCATATATCTGAAAATCTCAGTTTTAAGCGCAAAGAAGCCACCATTGATTCGTAAATCTGCGTTGTTCACATGCTCAATGCTTTTTACCAATCCATCTTCTTCTGTTGAAACCACATGGAAGGTCTGAGTCGGCTTTACTGATAGAAAGCTTGCAACTTTGTCATGGCGCATGAAATGGTTAACAAAGTCATCGAGCGGCAGATTACTTAAACCGTCGCTGTAGTTCGCCAGAAACATTTCTTCGCCTTCTAGGTACTTCTCAACTGCTTTGAGACGCTGTCCGATGTTGGAATTGAGTCCGGTGTCAACGAAGGTGATTCTCCAATCGTGAATGTCGCTGCCGATCATCTGAACTTGCTTACCCCCCGCCGACAGAACAAAGTCATTCGAGAGGCATTCGTTATAGTTCAGGAAATACTCTTTGATGTAGTCCGCTTTGTAGCCAAGACAGAGGATGAAATCTTTGTGACCATAGTGAGCGTAATACTTCATCAAGTGCCACAGAATCGGACGATACCCAATGTTGACCATGGGTTTCGGAATCTTTTCCGAGTAGTCTCTCAGTCGAGTGCCTAGACCGCCACAAAACAAAACAACTTTCATGCAGATTTCCCTCTCTATTTTTGCTTTTACAAATCAATCCCGTCAGATAGCCACTTCTTTCAACAGCTCGGTTTCAATCAATGCCTCTGCAACCTGCCTAATGGTGTCAAACTCATAGCCCGATCGCTCTGCAATGTCTAACAATGAATGCTGTCCATCAGATAGATTCAATGTCCATAACAGGGCAAGCTCATTCAGTCCTGTTCCAGAAGCGCCGCCGATCGATCGATACAATCCTCGTCGCCCTAGCTGTGGTTCACACTTCGGATTCTGGTTGAGATAGACCTTGTTATGCTCCAACACACTCAACACACTCAAACATTTCAAAAAAGAATCAGTGAGAGATTCAGGTCGAATGAAGTCGAGGTTGTCAGCCGAGGTGTGATATTCAGGGAACTTACTATTTGGCGATCGCATCAAGCATCCAACAGGTAAGTTAAACCCGGGTGAGCAAAACTGCCGCTCATCATAGCCGTAGGGGAAGAAGTCAATCATGTTGTAGTCTTGCTCAGAATGCTTCAAAACATGACTGACAATGCGATCGATTTCTGCATCTCCCCGCCGACTTTTCTTGTAGGTTGACTTACCCGGATCGCCCAAACAGCTTAAAACTAAACCATGTTTGATCCGCTGCACCTGGTCTTCGTTTTGACTGAGCCAGGTGATTGATCCGATCGTCGCTGGAATGAAGATGAAGCGGTAGGAATAGCGATGCCTAATCTCACTTAGGGACTTTGCAAGATGGACGGCGATTGCAATTCCCGATAGATTGTCATTTGCCAAGGACGGATGGCAAACATGACAGGAAATCAGAACTTCATCTTCAATTTCCCCAGGTAGATAATACTCACCATAAGTCAAATTTCCCGCTTCTAGGGTCGAATCAATGAAAACTTCATACTGATCCTCTGGTAGTTCAAGTAACTGCTTGTGAGTGAGGCAGAACCCCCAGGTATCTTTGTAGTAAGACGTGCGATAGGGAATCCAATCCGGGCGATCGGGCAGGCTGAACAGATGCGGCTTTAGTTCTTCCAATGACATTGTTTGATGCACTGGAATGCTGTAGTTAACCACATGTAGATTGCACTGTTGGAAATCGATGACGCGATCGCCGCGTGAGTTTTTCACATAAGCATCGCGAATATTCCATTCCCGTGGAACTGTCCAATCAAAGACCTGTGTCCCGGTTGGGATTTCAAATCGCTTTAGGGGGATAAAGCGTTCGATTTGACGCAGGGTTTCCCGAAAGCCGTCGCCTGTGATGCTGCGACAAATGGGGTACAATTCAGCAGCAAAGCGATGGAGATCTTCACCGATCGCCTGAGAGTCGAGAACTGTTTTGAGATCAGTAATGTTCATTGCTTAAAGCCCAATGCCTTCGTAGCGCTGAATCGAGTGCTTGTCTAACATCCGACGACCATCCACAAAGACAGGCTGCGGGTCGAATTCAGCAATCAGTTCAGGAACAGCGCGGAATTCATCCCAGCGTGTGACTAGCACGATCGCGTCAACGCCTTCAAGCACCGACGGTAAGCTATCACAGAGTTCTACATCCTCTGGTTTGAGTAGTTTTGCAGCTTCGGGAATTGCAACCGGGTCGTAAGCTTTGAGTGCTGCATTTTGCGCTTTGAGTGCCTTGATCAATGGGATTGCTGGCGTTTCGCGCATGTCATTCGTATTGGGTCTGAAGGAGAGTCCCAAGATTGCAATTTTCACGCCATCAAGTGACGGGAAATGTTTGTTGAGTCTCGCGATCACTTGCTGAGGTTGCGCCTGATTGATCTGAATAACAGCGTCTAACAAGGGCATTGGACTTTGATATTTCTCGCCATGAGCAATCAAAGCCTTAACATCTTTGGGTAGGCAGCTTCCACCAAATCCGCAACCTGCGGCGAGAAAGCTGGTAATCGGTGGAACAATTCGCTCTCCGTTCGGGAGTACCGTGGTCAAGTAGCGACTGTTATGTACACCCTTCATCACCTCTACAATATCAGTGTTGCCGATCGCAGAACAGAGATTGCCAACCTCGTTTGAGAATGAAATTAGCAGTGCCAACAATGAGTTGGAGGTGTACTTGATCATCTCAGCGGTTGAATTGTTCGTGCGTAAGCGATCGACTCCTTCAAATCCGGTGTAGAGAGCATCTAATTGATCGATGCTGCGCTCATCAATCCCACCCAGAACAATGCGATCGGGATACATAAAGTCATCGATCGCTTCTCCTTCGGTGAGAAATTCTGGATTCATCCCCACTCCAAAATCAACACCTGCTTTCTTACCCGAAGCCGCTTCGAGAATTGGTAGCACCACTTGATCAGTCGTTCCTGGAACAACCGTGCTTTTAACCACAACTAAATGATAGGAAGACTTCTCTTTCAGCGCTTCACCAATCTGCTGTGCGACTTGCTTTACGTAAGTGAGATCAACTTCTTTGCCGTCGAAAGGAGTTCCAACTGCGATCAAAGAAAGCTCCGTTTCAAGAATCGCTTGCCGAAAATCAGTGGTTGCTTTGAGGCGAGTGTTAATGTTGCGCTCTAACAGTTCGTTCAGTCCAGGCTCATAGAAAGGAGAAATGCCCTGATTAATCAAATCAACCTTGGATTGATCCACATCAACACAGTACACTTGATGCCCTTTCTCAGCAAAGCAAACGCCCGAAACCAAGCCAACATAACCCGTTCCAATGATCGAAACTTGCATTATGCGTCCTCCGCTTCTTGGTTGTCTTGATACCAGATCAGCGATCGTCGAAGTCCTTCATCGATCGAAATGGTCGGATTGTAACCCAGATGAGTTCGAGCTTTTTCAACCACCGGACAGCGACGATTCGGATTGTCTACCAAATAGTCTTTGTCTTCACTAATCTTACGAACGACTTTACCTTCGTACCCAAACAATTCTTTGGAGATTGCAACCACTTTTTCTGCAAGTTCTGCAACAGAAATCTCAGGCGTTTCGATTCCGATGTTATACGCT
Source organism: Cyanobacteria bacterium FACHB-DQ100 (assembly GCA_014695195.1). Taxonomy (NCBI): domain Bacteria; kingdom Bacillati; phylum Cyanobacteriota; species Cyanobacteria bacterium FACHB-DQ100. The sequence continues at coordinate 70,442 of JACJNW010000044.1, forward strand.
TCACCCGCATGACCTTTGACTAAGACCTTGTAGTAGCCTGTGATCGAGTCTGCAGAATAGCAGAATGTGCGCTTTGGTGAACCATCAGACAGCATTGTAATGTCCCGACCGCTGAAGATGTCACGCGCAAAGTCGGGGAGCAAGCGACGATCGGTAATCTTTAATCCAGGGCCGTAGTTGTTAAATGGGCGGGCTGATTTAATCGGTAGATTATATTGCTGAGCGAAGTTCACACACAGCGTTTCACCGTAGCGCTTCGCCTCGTCATAGCAGGCGCGAGGCCCAGTACAGGACACATTGCCGCGATAGTCTTCGGGTGTGGGAATGTTCTCTGGTGTGGGATCGCCGTAGATCTCGCTACTAGAGAAGAACAAAAAGCCACCGACTTCTTTGCCTTGATCTCGTTGATTTTTAAAGTATTCCAGCAGGTTGCGGAGTCCATTCACATTGGCATCCATTGTGCCGATCGGGTCTCTACGGTAGAACGTAGGAGATGCGATCGAAGCCGCATGAATAATGTATTGAAAATCACCCATATCCGAGGGTAATGGCTGCGTCATATCGTGCTTGAGCAGCGTTAGAGTTGGATCATCTTTGAGATCCGTTAGCCAAGCAGGTACGCCTCGCGAATAGTTGTCATAAACGGTCAAAGGAATCTGTTGGTCTGGCTCGTGCTTTTGATTCCAGTGCAGAACCGATTGCACAAAGTAATAGCCTAGAAAACCCGCACCGCCTGTGATCAGCAAGTTTTTGCCTGCCATCGTGCCAAACTCTTCAGTAAGGTTGCCACAGATATAGTCTAGGTCTTCAGCAATGATGTCTTTTGCTCGAAGTTGAGTTTTGGGCTGGATCTTAGTTTGATTACTCATTAATCGCTCTTGATTAAGGCTCGCGCCTACACTACTTATTCCACTCATACATCAGTCTCCGCAACATTAGCAGCAAGTTACATCATCGAGAACACAAGACTGGCAGCGCCATGACTAGGCGTAGATTTTAACTTCAGGGATAGGAACCACGAACTGACCGCCCCATTCACGAATGTAGGAGACTTGCTCCATAATCTCGTCTTTGACGTTCCAAGGCAGAATCAACAGATAGTCTGGCTTGGTTTCTCGAATCTTCTCTGGAGAGTAGATAGGAATGTGAGTTCCAGGAGTGAACTTGTTCTGCTTGTAAGGATTGCGATCGACTGTGTAATCGAGAAAATCGGTGCGAATGCCACAGTAGTTGAGCAAGGTGTTGCCTTTTCCGGGCGCACCGTAGCCTGCGATCGTTTTCCCTTTTTGCTTTGCCGTAATCAGGAACTCTAGCAGCCTCCGCTTGGTTTCTTTGACTTGTTCTGTGAAGTGAGCATAGGTCTCAAGCTTGTCAAATCCTGCTGCTTTCTCCCGCTCTAGCAGTTCGATGACGCGATCGCCCACAGGCTTCGAGTTGTCTTCGGTGTGTCGAGCGTAAATCCGGAGAGATCCACCGTGAATCGGAATCTCCTGCACATCGAACAATGTCAGACCGTGATGGGCAAAAATGCGCTGCACTGCCATGAACGATAGATACGAGAAATGTTCGTGGTAGATTGTATCAAACTGGTTCTCTTCCATCAGGCGCATCAGATGGGGAAACTCCATCGTGATCACACCGTCGGGCTTCAGCATGAGCTTCATCCCGCCCACAAAATCATTGATGTCGGGAACGTGCGCTAAAACATTGTTACCCAACAGCAAATCTGCTTTACCATCAGCTGCAAGCTCGGTTGCAGTTTGTACTCCAAAGAACTTGTTAACAACCGGAATTCCCTTGTCTTTTGCAACTTGGGAGACATTCACCGCAGGCTCAACTCCCAACACTGAGATGCCCTTTTTCACAAAGTATTGCAGGAGATAACCATCGTTGCTGGCGATTTCAACCACTTTACTTTGGGAATTTAAGCCAAACCGCTCTACCATTAAATCGCTGTAATTGCTGGCATTTTTTAACAGCGCATCAACATAGGATGAGAAATAAGCGTACTCAGTAAAGATGTCTTGGGGGCTGACAAACTCTTGTAGTTGAACCAGAAAGCAATTGTCACAAACATAAGTATGCAGTGGATAGAAGGGTTCCATCTCGTTTAATTGCTCTGGAGTGATATGGGTTTGACAGAGCGGTGACATTCCCAAATCGACGAACGTGTGATGCAGCGCAGAGCCACAAAACCGACAATTTGAACTACTCATAAAATCATGCACCTCACAGCATTAGGGCGCTACAACAACAGCACGGCAAGCTTTAAATCAGGTTTCTAGTTAGAGAACAGCTACGATCGGAGACTGACATCACTCCTAGCTCATATCAAGTCTCTTCTGAAAGTTAGCTGAGACAAGTCTCTACCATCTCTGCATAATTTTCCAGTGTTTCCACCTAATCTTTATCGAAACCTCAGCATCTTTACTTAAACAAAATAGAGATGCAAAAATTGCTGTTTGGCGGTTGAAAATTTTACGGAAATATTGATCGGATCTCTATACTTAGAGAAATTGAATATTACTGATTAACCACCTTTCATCAACATATTATTTCTTGGTCTTAGCAATTCATAATCATAATGTGAGCTATATATCTGCTGCGGCATTTGCTGCGATCGCTGCCAACACCGCATCATGAATTTCTCCTTGACTCGCCACGATGCCACGATTCTCAATCAACTGAGCATCGGTTGAAAAATTCAACGGTTTACCGTGCATATCACTGACGCGCCCCCCTGCTTCTTCTACAATGATTGCGCCTGCTGCATGATCCCAAATGTTTTCGCGATAGTCTGGATTTTGTGACCAAGGCAATCGTAAATAAAGTGCGGCATGACCCGAAGCGATCGCACCATATTTGGCTTGACTGTCCATTTGCAAAGAAGGTGCAGTTAGCCCGACAGCTTGAGCAATCGATCGCTGCCGTTCTGGATCGCCGTGACTCGTTTCTACACTTTCGGCTAAACGAAATTGGAAAGAGGTTTGATCGTTCAAAACCTTGAGCGCTTGTGACTGTCTAGTCTGGAGTGAAAGTCTTTGTGCTCCTTGCCCCCGGATTGCTGTAAAGATGCAGCCTTCTTCAAAAGCAGGACAAGCGATCGCGCCCAGTTTCACTTCTCCAGATTCAATTAGCGCGATCGCAATCGCATACTGATCTCCTCTGAGAAACCCTTTCGTGCCATCGATCGGGTCAAGCGTCCAAAATCGTTCTCCGACTTTTCCTTGACCTAAGTCAATCCAGGCTGCAACCTGTTCAGGCATTGCATCTGGAATTAACGCTTGCACAGCTTCAGTCACCTTTGTTAACTGTGAGGCTGATTGGTAGAGAAGCGCAGCGCTCTCTTCTGCAACGATCGAGTCTTGTGGAAAGGCTTGATGAAGTTGGTGGCAAATAATTGCTTGAGCCGCAAAATCCGCGATCGTTACCGGAGAGCGATCCGGCTTATCTAGACTTACAAAATTCACTGATCGGCGCACTGACTCACAAAGAACAGCAGCTTGTTTTGCAGCAGCGATCGCAACGTTAGATTCGTGTTCATATGTCATTTGCCGTCATGCTCCGTATTCCTGACCGTAAAATCCGTAGTTCGCGGATACCATAGACTACCTTTTTTGTTGCAGGATAAGGTTTTGTTGCACAATGAGGGACTGGATAAAACTGATGCCCAGGCCGAGGAAGTTCACATGAGCCAAGATTCTCCTATTTCTACGATCGAGCTGCTAGATGGAATTGGCGGCTCGATTCGAGAACATAAATGGAGTTGGAAAGGCAAGCCGCTGACGCTGGTGTACGAAGTGCTGGGGGAAGGTAAGCCGATCTTATTACTTCCGGCGCTGAGTTCAGTGTCTAGTCGATCGGAAATGCGGGGTTTAGCAAAGCAGTTGGCAGACGAATATCAGGTGTATGCGATCGATTGGATCGGATTTGGCGATTCGTCGCGTCCTGCAATACAATACACCCCTGCTTTGTATGAAACCTGTTTACGGAGTTTTGTGCAGACGATGTTTTCCGAGCCTGTGGTTGTGATCGCAGCGGGACATGCAGCGGGATATGTGATGGAGTTAGCTCAGCGGCAACCGCCTTGGGAATGGGTTGTGTTGGTCTGTCCGACTTGGCGCGGCCCTTTACCGACCGCGATGGGGGAGCACCGTTGGGCGTATCGCCTGCTGCAACGGCTGATTGGATTGCCGCTGATTGGGCAATTTCTTTATTCTTTAAATACGACTCGCGGCTTTTTAAGCTGGATGTATGGGCGGCACGTTTTCGCAAAGAAGGAAAATATCACCCCTGACTTGATCGATCGCAAGTGGAAGACGACCCAGCAAAAAGGAGCGCGGTTTGCCTCTGCTGCATTCGTGACGGGGGGACTGGATCGAGTACGATCACGCCAAGATTGGTTGAATTGGTTTCAGCCGCTTCCGGTGCCCGCGATGATGGTGATCGGTGAAGAGATGCCCCCAAAATCCCGGCAAGAGGTTGAGATATTGGCGCATTTCTCTGGGGTGCAAGTGTATCGAATGCCGGGATCGCTTGGGCTGCATGAGGAATATCCGGAGCAGTTAGCAGCAGGAATTCTGTCGTTTCTTGAGAAATATCGATCGCGAAAACGCAGATTCTAAGCAAAAACCAGGAGCCGGATTGCCCCTGGCTCGGCGTGATTTTTAGAGTTTAGGCTTGATAAACACGATCGACTGTCTCCAGACGATTGTCGGCTGATCATAGTGATCGATGATGCAGATACAATGGGGGTCTTGCCAACGTACCTTTCCGGTGAGCAAATCTCCAGTCGAAAGTTTCATTTCGATCTCTTTTTCTTCGCGGATAATCGTCTGAATCTGACGAGTGCTTGGCAATCCGGTATCTAGTTCAATACTCATTGGGGGAAGTCCTCGATCGAAACCGTTCTAACCTACTAGAGTGCCTTAATTCACCAAATCCTACACATTCTTGTAACCGATCATCATGACGATTGAATTTACGAAATATCACGGGCTGGGCAACGATTTTATTTTGATCGACAATCGCACGTCCGATCAGCCGAAACTGACTCCTGAAGATGCGGTAAGGTGGTGCGATCGACATTTTGGCATCGGAGCAGACGGCGTGATTTTCGCGCTTCCGGGTCAAGATGGCACCGATTACACGATGCGAATCTTTAATTCCGATGGTTCAGAGCCAGAGATGTGTGGAAATGGCATCCGCTGTTTGGGACGGTTTCTGGCAGATTTGGAAGTTGCAGAAACCGGAAAATCTCAACCCCAATACCGCATTCACACTTTAGCAGGGGTAATGACTCCGAAGTTTGAAGCCGATGGTCAAGTTACGGTGGATATGGGAGAACCGCGTTTATTGGCAGGAGAAATTCCGACGACGATCGCGGCTCCAGATCAAAAAGTAATTAATCAACCGCTCGAAGTGGCAGGGCAAGTTTGGAATGTCACTTGTGTCAGTATGGGAAACCCCCACTGTATTACATTCGTGGACGATGTTGCCGCAATCGGGCTTGAAGAAATTGGCACCCTGTTTGAAAACCATCCTGTTTTCCCGCAGCGTACCAATACCGAGTTTATTGAAGTGGTGCGATCGGACTACCTTAAAATGCGAGTCTGGGAGCGCGGAGCCGGAATTACCTTAGCTTGCGGAACCGGAGCTTGTGCCTCGCTGGTTGCGGCTGTACTGAATCAAAAATGCGATCGTCGCGTCACGATTGAGTTGCCCGGCGGTTGTTTGCAAATTGAGTGGGCAGTCGATAACAGGCTGTATATGACGGGCAGCGCTGAGAAGGTCTTTACTGGAATCCGGCAGTAGGGAGCGGAGAGTGGGGAGAAGGCTGAATGAATTTTCTCCCCGCTCCTCCTAATCGTTATCCCAGCATTCCTGACAGATTAGATCGCTAATGCGATCGCGCAGCAGAAAATCATAACGCTCTAACTCGGCTTCAAAGCGCATCCACTCACGAGCTGGAATATGCTTACAAAGGGTGTAAATCGGCTGTTGTTTGCTAATAACGCCGCGATCGATCAATTGGCGTACTTCGTCTTGAATCATTTCAAGCGAATACTGTACGGTCTGAAGCATGGGTCTACCTTCCTGAGAAATCTGGGTGTCGAAGATATCAACCTAACTAGCGTATAGGGACTAACTAAAAAGATATCCAAAGTTTAGCGCTATCTGTCTCCTTCAAACAGCGTACTTTGTAGTGAGATATACTGAATTATTTTCTACCTCATTTCTGAGTCAAAAATGTAAGAACTGTTACTAATGTCAGTAATTTATGACATTTGCTTCTGCACTAAATCTGCTCTTTGAAACGAAAACCTGGCTTTTCGGCCAGACCTGAGTGCTTACAACCTATGAAAATCATTCATAGATTATATTATTTCGGCTGAAGTGAAATATGCTCGACGCTGCACCAGTTCAACCGCAAGTTTGATCGCGGCTTTCATGCTAGTTGCATCAGCAATTCCTTTACCCGCAATATCAAACGCAGTCCCATGATCGGGTGAAGTTCGTACAAACGGCAATCCGATCGACGTGTTGACGGCACGATCGAACGCCATTAACTTCACGGGAATTAAGCCTTGATCGTGATACAGCGCCAGATACGCATCATGAGCTGTCACCGGAGCGCTCCCAAACCAAGCCTGCCCCGGTTTGACCCACATCGTATCCGGCGGCAGCAATCCATCCAGTTGAACGTGAGGAAATCGATCGCGCATCTCGTCCAGCCAAGTCAAGATCCAATCGATTTCTTCGCGTCCAAGTTGTCCTTGTTCGCCACTGTGGGGATTTAGTCCAGCGATCGCAATTCGCGGCTGGGCAATTCCAAATGCGTGTTCAAGACATTCGATCAAAAGTTCCAATTTGCGCGTTAATCCATTCGGTGTAAGGGCATCCGCAACCTGCCGCAGTGGAATGTGCGTGGTTGCCAAAAGAGTACGTAATGTCCAATCGGTGTAAGGAGATCGAGCCACAAACATCATGCCGTAGCGATCGACTCCTGCTTTTTCGGCAAGCAATTCGGTCTGTCCGGGGTAAACGTGACCTGCGGCTTTCCAGGCAGATTTGGCGATCGGAGCCGTAACGATGCCGTCAAACTCACCCGCCAAGGTTCGATCAATTGCGGTTTCTAAACACCGAAAACTGGCTTCGCCACTATAGGCATCCCCTGTGCCGAGTGTGATCGTTCCTGGACTATCAAGGTGCAGAATTTTGAGGTCTTTTGGGTTCGCTAAGTCAGAACATAAGGCACTGAGGCAATCGTGGATTTCATGGAGATAATTGCGATTTCCAACGATGGTAAGATCGGCACTTTCAGCGATCGTCGGATCAGCCAGTGCCTTAAGAATAACTTCTGCACCGATTCCCGCAGGGTCGCCGATTGGAATAATTAAACGAGTCATAGAAAACGTGATGAAAAACCCGTGACTGAACTGCTTTACAATACTTATGAACGGTTTCAAATTTCAAAAACGAACTTCGACAACCGAACTCGATCGCTGTTTAACAGGAGAATTGACACAATGGCTGGAGAGATTTTTAACACCGCAATCCTGGCGTTTACCCTGATTTTGGTTGGGTTGTCGCTGGGCTTTTTGCTTCTCAGACTTCAGGGCGGCGAAGAGTAATCACACGAAGCGAGAGTGATGGAGCCGTTTCCCTCACTCTTCTTCATCTAAATGCTCGGCAACCTCGCGGTAAAGATTAAACACATGATGATCTTTGAGCGAGTAATAGACATTACGACCCTGTTTCCGATATCCCACTAACCGCATCGATCGTAACGCCCTTAATTGATGCGAAACCGCAGATTCTGACATCTTCACCGCAGCAGCAAGATCACAGACGCAAATTTCTTGAATGGATAGCGCTGAGAGAATCCTCAATCGATTGGCATCCCCCAGTAAGCTAAAGAATTCTGCCATTCGCTGAGACTTTTCCACACTCAAAAGGTCGCGGTGCAGAGAGCGAATATGGTCTAAGTTCACCGGATGCTGATCACTGCATTGGTCAGCCGCAGGTGTCACAAGATTAGGATTTGCCATAGAAATTCGAGAACGTAGCCTGCTACGATCGTAGATACTTTCAGAGTAGCGTACTTAGCTCTCTAGAATAAATGAGAGTTTTAACCCGCTCAAAGAAAACCGATACATTCCTTTACCTACGCTACGATAAGGAATGCTCGATTCTGGATCTCAAAACTCGATCGCCCTTATCGTGCTTTCAATGCGAGATTTCTGATAGAATTTATCGAAAAGTTAACATTTTGTCACAAACTCCTCATGAGCGTATTGATTGTAGGTGCCACGGGTACCTTGGGAAGACAGATTACTCGTCGCGCCTTGGATGAGGGATATAAGGTACGCTGTCTCGTCCGTAGTCCCAGAAGAGCGGCCTTTCTCAAGGAATGGGGAGCCGAGCTTGTCACCGGGAACTTGTGCTATCCAGAAACCTTACCTGCGGCGCTAGAAGGAGTGACAGCAGTGATTGATGCTGCAACGGCTCGCGCAACCGATTCGCTTAGCATCAGGCAAATCGACTGGATAGGCAAAGTTAACTTAATTCAAGCGACGAAAGCAGCAGGGGTCGATCGCTATATTTTTCTTTCTATTTTGGATGCTGAAAAATTTCCCAACGTTCCCTTAATGGAAATTAAGACCTGCACTGAAAAGTTTTTAGCAGAGTCAGGATTAGACTATACAATTTTGCGCCCTTGTGGATTCTTACAGGGATTAATCGGACAATACGCCATCCCAATTCTAGAAGGGCAAGGCGTTTGGGTCATGGGCAGTACCGCCCCAACTGCTTACATGGACACGATCGATATTGCCAAATTCGCTGTGCAATGCCTCAAAGTGCCGGAGTCGATCAGCAAAACTCTTCCCGTCGTTGGTTCAAAAGCTTGGAGCGCCGACGAAATTATTAAGCTTTGTGAACGTCTCTCCGGTAAAGAAGCGCGAGTGACAAAAACGCCGATTGGAGTCGTTAGAGCCACCCGTCGCATTGCTCAATTCTTCCAGTGGACTTGGAATATTGCCGATCGGCTGGCATTTACTGAAGTGGTCGCAACCGGAAGACCGCTCGTGGCTCCGATGGATGAAACTTATCAAATCTTGAATCTCAATCCGCAAGAGATGACAACGCTGGAATCCTATATGCAGGAGTATTTCAGCCGCATCCTGAAGAAGCTCAAGGAAGTCGAATATGCCCAAGAGCAAGCCAAGAAAAAGAAAGAACGCACCAAGAAAGCGTATCCTCGATTTTAGAATTAGATGTTTCCTGATTGTTTAGGATAGGTTTTTGCTTGTGCCGAAAGCTGGCATTATCTACAACGATGGCAAAGAAATTGCTTGTCAGGTTGCTACGCAACTCAAAGACAAGCTGATTTCGCTGGGCTGGGAAGTGGCACTTGCACCCGGTGCGGGTGGAATTTTGGGCTATGCCTCGCCGGAAAGTCCGATCTGCCATACGCCGATCGATCGATTAGTTCCACCAGGGTTTGATGCAGAGATGAAATTTGCGATCGTGCTTGGCGGCGATGGCACCGTTCTTTCTGCATTCCGCCAGGTTGCCCCTTGTCATATTCCTTTGCTCGCCGTAAATACGGGTCATTTGGGCTTCTTGACTGAAATCCTCCTCGACCAATTGCCAAATGCGATCGAAGCCATCTTGGCAGATGAGTACGAGATCGAAGAACGCACAATGCTGCGGGTGCAGATTGTTCGCGAGGATGTCATGCTGTGGGAGGCGCTCTGCCTCAACGAAATGGTGCTCTATCGAGAACCACTCACCAGCATGTGTCATTTTGAGATTGAGGTCGGACGGCATACCCGCGTCGATATTGCTGCGGATGGAATTATCGTCTCGACTCCGACAGGTTCAACTGCCTATTCTTTATCCGCAGGTGGCCCTGTGATCGTTCCGGGGGTTCCGGTGATGATTTTAGTGCCTATTTGTCCGCACTCATTAGCCTCACGAGCGCTGGTGTTTACCAATAGCGAACCGGTCACGATTTACCCCGCTAATCCGAATCGGCTAGTGTTGACGGCTGATGGCAATGCGGGCTGCTATGTCTTGCCAAACGATCGAGTCTGTGTGCAAAAAGCGCCGTATCCGGCTCGATTTGTGCGATTACGCCCACCCGAATTTTTTCATGTTCTCAGAGAGAAGTTAGGCTGGGGCTTACCGCATGTGGCTAAACCTTCGTCTGGACAATGCTGACAACTTTGTGTAATTGAGGCACTTTCGCAGATTACTGCGTCTATGGTTAAAATGGCGGCGTGAATTGTAAGCGAGTCGAGTATGAGTCTTGCAGATGCTCCCCCCTGTGTCCTGATTATCGAAACTGATCCAGCATTAGCCCATCACGTTAGCATTGATTTGCAAGAATCGGGGTATGACACGATCGTTGTCCATGATGCCCGTGCTGGATTGCGACAGGCGATCGAGAAACATCCGGCTCTCATCGTGGTTGATCGTTTATTAGATGGAGATTCCGGTCTGACGTTCTGCCACGATCTTCGCACGACCGGAACTCGAACCCCCGTGTTACTCCTGATGGCGCGAGATACGGTGGACGATCGAGTTGCCTGTATCGAAGCGGGAGCGGATGATTATTTCCTCAAGCCTTACCGCAGTGAGGAATTTCTCAAGCTTGTCCGGTTGTATCTCAAGCCGGACATTTCGGTTTCTGAACAATTGCGGTTCGGGGACTTGGTGCTAGATTTGGCAACTCGTCAGGCGTTTCGCAATGGTCGAGCGATCGATCTCACGATGAAGGAGTTTGAATTGCTCAAATACCTGATGGAGCATCCCCGCGAGGTGCTGACACGAGAGCAAATTCTAGAGAATGTCTGGGGATATGATTTTGTTGGGGAGTCGAATGTGATTGAAGTTTATATTCGATACCTCCGCTTAAAGATCGAAGACGAGGGCGAAAAGCGCCTGATTCAAACGGTACGCGGTGTTGGTTACGTTTTAAGAGAGTCATGAAATCAACGCATCAAATGATCTGCGCGAGTTTGGGATTGCTATTGGTCAGTTGCTCTACGATGCCGTCGGTACCTGATGGAATTGTAACTGGGGAAAAACCTGCACCTTCTCCCACAGCCCCCATAGTTTCCAACTCATCAATGGGTCAAATTCTGCCGCTTTCAGCATCCTTTAAAGTTGCAGATCAAGTAATCAAGTTAGAAGTGGCAAGAACTCCAGACGAGCAAGCAACAGGCTTGATGTATCGTACAAGCTTGGCAGACGATCGGGGAATGCTCTTTCCGTTCAATCCACCCCGTCCCACCCAGTTTTGGATGAAGAACACGCTGATTCCTCTAGATATGCTGTTTTTACGGAACGGAATTATTCGATCGATCTCTGCAAACGTGCCACCTTGCCAAGCAAATCCCTGCCCAACTTACGGTTCTCCCACTGAAGAAATTGATCAAGTAATCGAACTGAGAGCAGGTAGAGCCGCAGAACTTAACCTAAAAGCAGGCGATCGCATCACGATTCAGACAATTAAATAATACAAATAATAATTTTTCAGGAAATAGACTCAGCTTCTAATTCTTAACTTTTTCGGAAAAAATTCCCCTATACTTGTATCGTCGCTTACACTCTATGTTTATCAACATTTGTCATAAAATGTTGCATTAAAACAATAGTTCTGAAGTTCTATGACACGACACAATCACTCCGTAGATAGAGACGGTTTAAAAAGGCAATCTTTACACTTGGGGTCTCGCAACTAGCTGCAATCATTAAGCTACAAGCTTTGAGAACAGAATGAACGGATTGTGAATTAGTCTAGCTGTTGCGCTCCTCGGCCGATACCAGAGTGGATTCAAACGACTTGTATCCTTTGACTTACATTCTCTACTCGTTTCGTTACAACAAGTTTTAGCTTTATAGCAGGTAAACGTAGGCTATGAAGCCCACTCCCATCTAACTTGCCCATTATTGGGCAAAATCTAATCCTTATTGCTCCAGAGGTGCTATCCGAATGTTGTCTGCTACTCACTCTAAATTTATTCGCTTTCTCCAGGAAGAGCTTTCACTTTCAACGTCTTCGATCGCCCTCGCATTACGATATCGAGAACAGAACCCTGGCCCCTTGCCGATGATTCTCTGGCAGTATGGATTAGTTACAATAGAACAGCTTGACAGAATCTATAGCTGGTTAGAATCCTCCGATCGCTAAATTCTTCTACGATCAAAGAACTTCCCCTAATGGTCTGATGGTTAAAGCTTGAGGGTTGGTGGAGTGAAACTTCTATTTCTAGACCAGACGGGCAAATCTGGTGGTGCAGAACTCTGCTTGCTTGATATTGCAACTGCTTACCAGAACTCCTGCCTAGTCGGTCTATTTGAAGATGGGGACTTTCGGCAGCGATTAGAACAGCGAAAAATTCCAGTCCAGGTTTTAGCTGAAAAAGCGATTGCGGTTCGCAAGTCGAGCGGAGCGATCGCGGGCTTATTGAGTCTGGGTCAATTGCTTCCGTTAATCCACCGGGTTGCAGGCTTGAGTCGTGAATACGATGCAATCTACGCCAATACACAGAAAGCGTTAGTCGTCGGCGCGATTGCGAGTACGCTGTCCCGCCGACCCTTGATTTATCATTTGCATGACATTCTTTCGCCCGATCACTTCAGCCGCGCTAATCGCCGCATCGCGGTATGGATGGCAAATCAAGCCAGATTGGTGATCGCAAATTCCAAGGCAAGTCGAGCCGCATTTATTGAAGCAGGCGGCAATCCAGCGTTAGTCGAAGTGGTTTACAACGGATTTGAGCCGGAAGCCTACGCAGTTGAAGTAGAGACGAATGAGTTGCGATCGTCGCTCGGCTTGACTGGACGATTTATCGTGGGTCACTTCAGCCGCCTATCGCCCTGGAAAGGACAGCACGTTCTCATCGAAGCATTGCAATATTGTGACGAAACCGTTAGTGCAGTCTTTGTTGGAGATGCACTGTTCGGAGAGCAAGCCTATGTTCAGCAGCTACAGCAGCAGGTTCAGCAGCTAGGACTGCGCGATCGCGTGAAGTTTTTGGGGTTTCGCGAGGATGTGATTCCACTGATGAAACTGTGTGATGTCGTAGCGCATACCTCGATCGCAGCTGAACCTTTCGGACGGGTGATTGTGGAGTCGATGCTCTGCGGTAGACCGACGATCGCAGCCGCGTCTGGTGCGGCAGTAGAGCTAATCGATCCGGGTGTAACAGGATGGCTGACTCAATCTGGGGATGCAAAAGCCCTAGCAGGAGCGATCGAATCCTGCCGCAAATTCCCAACCGAAGCGGCTCAAATTGCTGCTTTTGCTCAACAGCAAGCTTGTCAAAATTTCCAACTTACTCAGACTAATGCTCAAATTCACCAGCATTTGCAAAATCGGCTCTCTCCAGTGAACTATGTCGAGAAAGCTAACTGAACTTCATTAGCGCTAACCTGTATTCCAAACTACAGGGGGACGAATTTTCTCTAGAATTACCTCACTCTAAGATTTTATCTTCGTCTAAAAATATGGCTGTTCGCCCACTTTTGATCACTGATAAACCACTGATCAGCGTCTTTCTGCCCGCTTTGGCGGGAGGAGGAGCCGAACGCGCCATGTTGTACCTTGCTGTCGGACTAGCGGAGCGGGGTTGGCGAGTCAATTTAATTGTGGCAGAGGCAAAAGGCGCTTATCTCGATCGCGTTCCGCCTGATGTTCAGCTAGTCGATTTGAAGGCAAGATTTCCTGTAATTTTGTCTAAAACGCTCGCCCTCCGTCACTATCTCCAACAGGCACAACCTGCCATTCTATTTTCAGCTTTAGACATCCTGAGTTCGGCGTATTGGGCGCGATTGGGCACAAATGTTGCGACTCGCCTTGTAATGTGCGTTCAAACATATTTATCAGAACAGTTTAAAGATGATCAAAGACCAACCTTCGGCAAACTGCGATCGCGCATGGTGCAATGGCTTTATCCCAAATGCGATGCGATCGTTGCCGCTTCCTGGGGAACCGCGAAAGACGTGTCAGAGTTGACACACCTCCCGTTAGAGCAGATTCAGGTGATTTACAATCCTGTAATTACTGAAGAAGTGTTTCAAAAAAGCGAAGAACCGCTAGAGCATCCCTGGTTTCAGCCCGGCGAGCCGCCCGTGATCTTAGGAATTGGGCGATTGGTTAGCCAAAAAGATTTCCCGACTCTGATTGCAGCGTTTGCGAAAGTGCGAGAACAGCGCCCAGCTCGATTGATGATTTTAGGCGAAGGGGAAAAGCGATCGTCGCTAGAAGCTTTGATTCACACCCTTGGACTCGATGCAGAGGTGGCGCTACCTGGATTTACAGAGAATCCCTATGCCTACTTATCAAGAGCAGCAATATTTGCGCTGTCATCGCGGTTTGAGGGATTTGGCAATGTGGTTGCAGAAGCTTTAGCTTGTGGTGTCCCTGTTGTGTCTACAGATTGCCCTAGTGGTCCTGCTGAAATTCTAGATTACGGAAAATACGGTAGGCTAAGTCCAGTCGGTGACGCAGCCGCCATGACTACCGCAATTCTAACCCTGTTAGAGGCTCCAGCCGATCGTGCTGCGCTAAAACGTCGATCGCAATTATTCGAGCGAGATCGCATCGTCGATCAGTATGTGGCACTTATAGAACGCTTGCTATAGCTAAGATGCGAATTCTTCATGTTCTCAATCACGCTCAGGATGTCGGTAACGGCATCGTGAACGCCGCGATCGATCTTGCCTGTTGGCAAGCACAGGCGGGATTGGAAGTTGCGATCATATCCAGCGGTGGGGAATATGAATCTTTGATGAAGCAATATCGAATCCGGCATTTCACGCTCAAAATTCCTCGATCGCCTCTGGATGTTATTAAATTTGCTCGCGACTTCCGAGAAATTACGCAGATTTTTTTACCCGATGTAGTACATACCCATATGGTGAGGGGCGTAATTTCCGCAAAGGCATTACGCGGAAACTCCGATTATGTCTTGGTTTCGACCGTGCATAACGAATGGCAATTCCACGCCTCTTTGATGGGGATCGCCGATCGAGTGATTGCCGTCAGTCGATCGGTTGCACGATCGATGCAACATCGCGGCATTCCCTTACAGAAGCTCCACATCGTCGCCAACGGCACGATCGGAAGCCCGCGCCGCCCACCGCTCGATCACGTCAAACCCTTACCACTTCAGCATCCTGCGATTACGACCGTTGCTGGACTCTATCCCCGTAAAGGAATTCGCGACTTACTTGAAGCCTTTGTGCAGGTAGCTGACGAATCTCCAGCCGCCCATCTATATTTAGTAGGAAACGGACCTCATCGGGCAGCGTTTGAGCGGCAAGCTCAGCAAAGCGCTCACTCAGGGCGGATTCACTTTGAAGGATTTCAAACTGAGCCACAACGCTACCTGCTCTCGACCGACATCTTCGTGCTTGCCTCGCGTCAAGAACCGTTTGGACTGGCACTCTCTGAGGCGCGAGAAGCGGGATGTGCGATCGTAGCAAGCAACGTGGACGGGATTCCCGAAGTCCTAGAGGGTGGAAACGCAGGTCAACTCGTTCGATCCGGAGACGTGAAAGCGCTCTCCCAAGCACTCTTAGGGCTGCTTCGATGTCGCAAAGACCTCGAATCTTGGAAACACCGCGCCCAGACGAATCTCGACTGGCTGCGAGTGGAACGAGTGCATCAAGAAACGCTAGAAGTGTACCAGGCTGCGATCGCAGAAATGACTCGGACTGTTTGTGCTTAGGAGACTTAAAAGATTTATGGATTTGAATTCAGCAGTTAGAAAGGTTCAGCCTAACCCGCTGATGATAGTGACACTACTTGGATTGACAGCGATGCCTCTGGCGCAAGCGACTCCTGCCCTGGCGCAAAGTTCAGGCAGCCAGACTCAATCGGCTCCTGCTGCCGTGCGGGTCGATGAAGGCTACTTGCTCGGCTCAGGCGATCGCCTCCGAGTTGACATCTTTGGTGTACCAGAATACAGCGGCGAATATCAAGTCATGGCAGACGGCTCGGTTAACTTCCCGCTTGCCGGGAGCGTGTCCGTGCAAGGACTGACGCTGCGCCAAGCCTCTGCGACTGTCGCAAAACGCTACAGTGAGTATCTCACCCGCCCAGTCATTACCATTAGCCTCCTCGCCGCCCGCCCGATTCAAGTTGCCGTTTCCGGCGAAGTCTCGCGCCCTGGAACCTATACGACCACCCTAAACGACACGGGCATTCCTACCTTGAGTCGCATGATACAAATGGCAGGCGGCATCAAGCAATCCGCCGATCTCAAGCAAGTTCAGGTGAGTCGTCGCCGTCCGGGCGGAAGCGGGATGCAGACGTTTAATGTGGACTTGGGCAAGCTGCTGCGATCGGGCGATTTGTCGCAAGATGTGCAGCTACGAGATGGTGATAGCGTGATCGTTCCCGCCGCAACCGCGTTAAATTTCGCGGCTTCAAGCGACTTGGCAAATTCAAGTTTAGGCGCAAGTTCCGATCGCCCCATCAGCGTGATTATCGCAGGTGAGGTGAACCGCCCAGGGCCGCAAACCGTCCGGGGTGAAACGATCGCCGTCTCCGATGCGGGTGCAACCGTCACGCCCGGACAGCCCGCAACGACGCGGCAGCGACTCCAAGCTCCGACGGTAACCAGAGCGCTCCAGCAAGCAGGCGGCATTACGCAACGGGCGAATATTCGCGATATTCAGGTGCGCCGTACTGTCTCAGATGGAGCTGAGCAAGTGCTCAAAGTCAATTTGATGAGCCTGCTGCGCGAAGGCGATGCCAAACAAGACCTCATCCTCCAAGAAGGCGATCGCGTGATCGTGCCCATGGCAACGGTGGCAGTTACGCCAGAAGATGCCGCAATTATGGGTCGCGGAGTCATTTCGCCTGAACTGATTACCGTTAACGTTGTGGGGCAGGTCGAGCGACCCGGTGCCGTTCAAGTTGCGCCCTATACGACAATGAACCAGGCGTTACTTGCGGCAGGTGGATTTGCGCGAGGTGCGAAGCGTGATCGCGTTGAGTTCATCCGACTTCAGCCGAATGGAGCGGTCGATCGCCGCAGCGTTGATATTGATTTTTCACGAGGCATTGACCAAGCGAAGAATCCACCGCTGCAAGCAGGCGATACGATCGTAGTTCGCAAGACCGGATTCCAAACCTTTACCGAAGGCTTGGGTCAAGTCTTGAGTCCAGCGCTTGGAATTTTTGGGATTTTCCGTTAAATTTCAACTCAGTTCGATCCAAAGGGAACGAGGCTTGACTACCATAGAAGCAGCCTTGTTCCCTTATTCTATTGATTTGTAAAGCCAATCGTTCAGTTAAGGAGATTAAATCACTCTTTATTCTGAGGCAGAAAGCCAAAGAAACCAGTAGACTGAATCAAAGCAAACTTTCTACTTCATTCCAGGAGAATGAATGAGTGAGTAATCACAGTCGTACTTGGTCGATCGCGTAGGATGGTGAAGTAGATGGGCGAGCTAGAACGCTGCTATCAATTATTAGGATTAGAGCTTGGAGCCTCGCTTGAAGAAGTGAACCAAGCTTACAAAGATCTTGTGTTTATTTGGCATCCGGATCGCGTCCCCAAGGATAATCCGCGTTTGGTTCAAAAAGCAGAAGCGAAAATCAAAGAGCTAAACCATGCGCGGGATATGTTGCGATCGCATCTGAAAAACGGGACGGCTGCGAAACCCACTGCGGCACAGCCAAAACCGGCATCGCAAACCTACTACCAGTCCTACTATTACCGCCCACCGACTCACTCGACGAACGCTCAAACGAACGGGCGACAAACCGGACAGGCTCAGGGGCATTCGACCAATGGACATTCCCAGGGGCACTCGACGAACGGACATTCAGCGAATGGTCACTCAAACGGGCATTCGTCCAATGGGCACTCGTCAAACGGACATACCCCCCGTCCGGGTCACCAAACCTACCAACCTTATCCTCGTCCGAACTATTCCGCGAATGGTCGATCGGATCAGACGCGATCGACGGATGCGAGTCGAAA
The DNA here is from genome assembly GCA_014695195.1 of Cyanobacteria bacterium FACHB-DQ100. Lineage (NCBI taxonomy): Bacteria > Bacillati > Cyanobacteriota > Cyanobacteria bacterium FACHB-DQ100. Next base: position 88,453 of record JACJNW010000044.1, read on the forward strand.
AGCTGAACCGCCCAAATCCCCAGACAATACGCAAAATTACTATCGTCAGTCGCATTACCGCGCAGAGTATCACCATCCACCGAAGTCTCCGGCACGCCCTCAAATGCCGGACATGACCGGAAAGGACTTGAGCGGACAGAACTTGAAGGAGAAAGATCTTTCTGGCTATAACCTCAGTCGCGCCAATCTCTCTCATGCTGACCTAAGCGACACATTTATGCACAAGGCAAATCTTGAAGGGGCGAAATTGGAGAAAGCAAACTTGTTTCGGGCGAACTTGCTAGAAGCGAATTTGTGTGGGGCAGATTTGCGCGAGGCGAATTTGATTGGCGCAGATTTGAGTGGAGCGGATTTACGCGGGGCAGATTTGCGCGGAGCAAAAGTTGGGTTTGAAGATCGGGTGATGGTAAAACTCACCGGAGCCAATCTTCAAGGCGCAATCATGCCCAACGGTAAGGTTCACGGAGTGCAGTCTTCCTAGCGTTGCAGAAGCTCCAGCCTATAGTTTGTAGAACTTTAGGGTTAATGAACTGATCCAATCAGCGTCAACCACCCGCCAAAATAATTCCTTTCATGTTCAAGAGCGTGACGGAGGCACCGAATCTGCTGAAAAAGGAGTGCCGTAGTGCTGTTTGATCCAGGACAAGTAGGAGCCAGAGCGCACTTGCTCAATCCAGTCTGGGTTCTCTAAATACCAGTGGATCGTTTTGCGTAATCCGCTTTCAAAACTTTCCTGCGGTTGCCAATCGAGTTCAGCCAGAATCTTGCTGCTATTAATAGCGTATCGTCGATCGTGCCCCGGTCGATCTTTCACAAACGTAATCAGCGAGGTGTAATGAAAATCTGGTTTAGGGACTAGCTCTTGAAGAATTGCACAAATTTGCTCAACCACCGTGATGTTTCTGCGTTCGCTATTTCCCCCAATGTTGTAGGTTTCACCCACTTTTCCTTTTTGGAGAACGAGTTGGAGTGCGTCGCAATGATCTTCCACATAAATCCAATCTCGAATATTTTGACCATCTCCATAAATGGGAAGCGCTTGACCCTCTAGCGCGTTCAGAATCATTAGTGGAATTAGCTTTTCAGGAAACTGCCGAGAACCATAGTTGTTAGAACAGTTGGTCGTGAGTGTTGGCAGTCCGTAGGTATGGTGAAATGCCCGGACTAAATGATCTGAACTAGCTTTTGAGGCGGCATAAGGACTGTTGGGAGCATAGGGGCTGTCCTCACAGAATGGCAAATCATCTAGACCAAGTGATCCATACACTTCATCAGTTGAGACGTGCAGGAAGCGAAATTTTTCTTGTTTGTCTGCGGAAAGACGCTGCCAATAGTCTCTAGCTGCCTCTAAGAGTTTGAAGGTTCCTACAATGTTTGTGGTAATAAAATCATCTGGGCTGGAAATCGATCGATCCACATGGCTTTCTGCCGCGAAGTTGAGAATGGCATCGGGTTGATGCTGCTCCAGCAGTTGATTGACGAGTTCGGCATCCCCAATGTCACCTTGATAGAATTTGTAGCCCGAATCTTCTGATAGGGTCGATAAGGTTTGAGGGTTACTTGCGTAGGTCAACTTGTCCAGGTTGACAATGCTGCTCCAATGTTGGTGCCGCGCTTTCAAGATGTAGTTTGAGCCGATAAAGCCCATCCCACCAGTCACTAGAGTTTGCATACGATGAGTAAGTTATGAAATGAATCGCAGGCGAATTTAAGCGCCCGATCTCAATACGGAATCACGTACTTTAGAAGCCAAGTTTTGATGAGGACATTCCCCGTAACTTCGGTTTTCTTCACTCAGTAAGAGGGTCTTGCAATTGAGTAAGACCAGTCTACCCGAATAAAAATTAATTACTGAAAATGTCGATTTCAACGGGGATAGATGAACCTCGTTTAGAAAGTATAAGTAGCGCTCAGACAAAGCCCAGCACAAGCTAGTTCAACTAGCGCAGTTCATAGCGATCGCCCATTCCTTTTAATCCCAGCAACGGGACTGAAACTCCATCAGCAAACAGCAATGATGCAAAATACTTGCCACGATCAGAACCTTTAATCGTATGGGTCGAGTTCAATTCATCTTTGCTTGCAAACACAGTGCTCACGATCGTCTTGAAGACGTGAGCACTGTGTTTAGCTGGACAGTACGCCTATCGGATTGCTGCTTGTCCTGAAGCAATAGATGCTAGTCCTGCATTTGTAGGAGATGGAGCCTTTCGCGCAGCCAGGTAAAGGGAGCTGCCCAATTGATCGCGCCGTTAGGGGCGAAATAGGGGAGCGCAATCAGCGAAATCACAGCGACTACTATGAGCAGCCAGGAAGCCCATTGAGGTAAACCGAATCTACCTGTAAAGCGATTGATTAATTGCAAAAGAATAAGGGTAACACCGAGAACCAGCACTTGTACGGGTAATTGGCTCACAAAGAATGCTACACCCGCGATCGCAAGAATTGGTAAAAGAAAGGCTACCAAAGAGCGAAAACTTACAGGAATTAGGGATGTTTTAGGGTTACCCGCTTGCACCCACCAGTAGAACGCTTGGATTAATCGACTCAAAACTTGGAAAATAGGGTTATTTCTCACATATTGAGCCGCGGGAGGCGATTCTAGGATATTTCGTAAAACCAGTCCCACTCGTGCTAAAGTCCCTGCAAGAATAATACGTGGAATATTTTCCTCTGCTTTTTCAGCACCAACCTGATATTGATTGCGGAAATAATGTTCCAGTTTCTCCTGGTCATTCAGCAGTTCCTCAAGCGGAGCCTTAACTAATTCCTTGACTGCAAACGGAGTCACAGCTTGATCCAAATAGCCATCTGTTGCACAGAATTTCGGCTTGATCGATTCCCTCAAACATTTAAGTGCTTTGTCCACCTGCTCATTCATAGAGCCAATGATGGTCGTCGATGTAGGAGAAGCATTTTTTGATTGCATTTCTGCTTTACCTATCTCTAAAAGCTTCTCTAAGAAGCCATAGAGGCTATGAATCGAGACATCAGGGCTCTTGATAAACTCCTGGAGGTATTGAGTTACTATTTGGCGATTAGATGCTTCAGAGGCTGGAAAGCTAGCTTTAAGTATCCTGTCAAAATATTTCTTGCATTCCTTAGGAGACTGTGATTTAGACTGATTTGATAGGTACCTGGCAATGTTTTGACGTGTTCTAGAATGAAGCAATTGATCGAGCAGTTGGTTGATGATTTGCAAGGCTTTTAATTGCGGATCAGACGAACTCGGAATTTTGATGCATTGGTAGCTTACATCTCCCGCCTTGGAGGGAATCGCTTGTTGACTCCAAGCAAGTTGATCGGCGATCGCATCTTCTAGAACGCAGCCTAGGTCAGACTTCAGAATCGATCGATGAGCGGCTGTAACGAGCGTTTCCCAGAAATCTTTGAGCGGATGATTGGTCCCATCCTGATCCTGTAGGATTTCACCAAGAGCCATCTGCTGTAGCGTTTTCTTAATCTCCTTTTTTTCGGTTGGCGTTGCCTCCGGTAGTGTTTCCTCCACTAATTGATCAATGTAATCGGCTCTGGCTTCTTTTGTATCACATTGACGATTCAGAAAATGAGAGAAGCGAGATCGAGAATCTGGTGCCATGAGAGACTCTGGTGTAAGCGTTGCTTCTACAATTCGATTTAAGCCGTCTAAACGACCCCAGAGAATATCATTCGATCGCCAATTTTTTTTGAAGAAGCCGCCGAATGCTCTCAGTTGATCTCCAGCCAGTTTATTTTCGGGTAGACGACGACTAAAACCGAGTTGAGCATCGTTCGGACTAATGCGAAAAATCTCAAGCTGTTCCTTAGCTTGCAGCCCTGATAGGTACTCATAAGCATAAACCGACTGATCGATATTTCTGAAGCACTTAAACAGCCTTAATAATCTTTTGCGTTCAGGTTCTTCAAGGTCGCTCTCTTGAATCAGTTGCGCTGTTGCTTCTTCTACTAAAAACAGAATGCTTAAACTTTGATTTTCCTGCCGATCGAAATTGTACTGGCTGTTCCAGATCGAATCAGAGTGAGCTGAATCAAGTTTATCCGGAGAACTTAGCAATTCCCAACTTCTTTTTCTCAGTTGAGCGAGTACGCCGGAAATGCGGGATGAAATCAAATCAGTACTCCACTCACTCTCTGTTTCCGCTCCAGAGAAAAGAGAACCCGGAAGAGTTTTGAAAAAGTTAGGTGCAGTCTTGGCAGAAGGTTGAGCTTGCTCAGGGCGATCCACTTCTGAAGTGTTGAGAAACCTTTGATCGCTCTCTGGATCAAACTCTGGCAGGCAGTTAGCATCCAGCAGAAAACGATGCAGTCGCAGCAAGTAGTCATAGATAGGCTTGCGCGCCTGGTCACGGTTTCCAGCATTCCGAATGATTTCGAGAAACCTATCGCTGACGGCAGGAAAAGACAGCATCTCCTCCAGTCCTGCTTGAATCACAATTAGCAGTTCCATCTGAGATTTAATCTTAAAAGCTAGCTGCCGCAGCTTTTGATGCGCTCTTTCATAAGCTGGATCTTCCATCCATTGACAAAGCTTCTCCAACAGGAAGAAATGCTTTCTTCGAGCATAATCAACCTCAAGATTTCGAATTTCATAGCCTAACTCATGCAAGAGCTGATCACGATCGATTTGCTCTTTTGGGTTAGCACTATACTGTGTAATAAATTCGGCTGTCTTTTCTAGTAATCTTTGTTGATTGTGTGGACTATCATTCTTGGGGTCTGAACGGTCAACTTGTTGAGCTTTAAGCATGAGCGGCAGAATTCGATCGCGCAGACCCACCAATCGACAGCGCAAATAAACTTCTTCTGCTGTAGGTTCACCGCTCGATCGAGGTTGCATCTCTGAGGGCTTTTGTTGCTCTTCTGCCCTCTCAGCACTCCTCTCTGCAGTACCGCGCAAAAATTTGTAGCGGCGAACCTTTTCATTGCGATTTTGAATCTCGTTTAAATCATTAGCAATGCTCTCATATCGCGGCATACCAACAAGCGAATCTAAGGCAGCCTCCCAGATGCTTGGCTTGCTCATTTGATTAAACTTAAGACTTCCCAAAAATTGATCAGGACTGGGATCAATGTAAAATAATTTTCGATTGACAGGACGATAGGCAGTGCGTCGATAAATTTGGTCGATCGTATAGCTAAACGGGCGATTGTCTAGTACACCCCCATCTACAAAATGGAGTTGATACCCCTCCTTCTCCGGTTTTTTCTCCGGTAATGCTCGATCGGCTAATGCTCCCCAGCGCACAAGTCGCTGATCGATTGGATCTATTTTCGATACTTCTTCTGCTTCTGTATGAATGGCTGTCCAATCAGCTTGCTTCGTTTTAGTTGTCTTTGTGCTGGGGGGAGGAGGCAGTTCGACGCTGACAACGGGAAAAGCAACCGGGAAGCAAGAGGTAATTCGGCAGAGCTTAGCAAGGGCTTGATGGGTGACTGGGGAAGGTTGAAAGGGGTGTTTACGTCCCTCGCGATGTTTCAGCAGAAACACAGCGCGATGATCTTTAACTTCAATAATGCAGCCCGTGTTATCGAATGCTTGATACACTTTACCTAAAGTATCTGTACCCGTAACAAATAAATCCAGTTCTTTAGATTCAGAAAACCACTCTCCTGGTTCCGCAGGAGGCTTCTGAGCAAAAGCTTTTTGAAAGGCAGCTTCCAATTGATTTTGATAGTATTCTTCACCATCTAAGAGCGAATCTATGTCTTTTTGCTTTAGGTTTCGTAGAAGTTTACTAATGTCTCCATCTTCTCGCCAAATATCAGCAAAATTCTTAAAATCAACAACAGTGTCTCGATCGCTGTTGGTTAAGGCATAGCTCAACAGTACGCCATTAATGCCTCCGGCTGATGTTCCTGAAACGACATCCACAATAATGTCAGAGTCGGTCAATGCTTTGATCAGCTTATAAATACCTCGACCTCGCACTGCATTGTAGAACTCTCGACAAACCCCATTCATATAAATTGCCAGAGACACACCGCCATAGACGACTAAACCCAAACGAAATTCTTGCTGAAATTCGATCTTTTCTAGAAGTGGTGGATGTGAAGACATAGGAATTACACAGTTTTAGGTTAAAAAGAATTACAGATGAACTTGTCATCTTTGAAAGACTGTTCCGATCGCTGAGCTTGCCTTTTGCTAAGTTTCAAAGCAGGGTTAGCGTTGCAAGTACGCCGAGCAACGCTTCGCTTTATTTGAACAAACGTTAGTGAACGACGATTCCACAATCCTGTTATGCTAACCTTTGATGGCTAACGCTCTATCGCATCTGTTTTGTGTAGCTAGACAGCAACTTTAAGCTTAAGAGCTAACTCAAGCAAAGATACCTTAGCACTCAGACAGCTTCATTGCAGCGGTTTTAAGCGTGGCTGCATTAGCGTTTGAGCAGTAGGTGCATAGACTAACTTTGAAGCGGTAACAGATTTTGTCTAGCGACTAGAATCTCTCCATGAATCTACAAACCATGAATCTACAAAGACAATGTTTGGATACCTAACTTTCTACCTAAAATTGCTGCACTCTTCCGCCGAAAGCCACATTTTGTAATAACTAGCGTGGGTAGCGTGGCGTTTCGCTTGCAGGGATAGCACTAGGCTTTGCAAACAGATAGCCTTGTGCAAAAGTTGCACCATGCTTTTGCAACCAGTGTAACTCTGCGATCGATTCAATGCCTTCTGCTATTGTTGGCACACCGAGCGCCTGAGCAATCTCTAATAGCTTTGCAGTGATTGAAGCTTTATAAGGGTCTTGATCAACATTCCGAATCAACGCCATATCTAACTTAATAAAGTCAGGGCGTAACTGATGTAGTAGGTTTAAGCTCGAATATCCCGCACCCAAATCATCAAGCGCCACTAAAAAACCCGCGTCTCGATAGTATTTCAGCACGGTTTTGAGATGATTGAGGTCTTGCGGTGTATCTGTCTCTACCACTTCAAACACAATACGCTCATGAGCAATGCCTGCTCTGTCGATCGCTTCTACGGTACTCCGTAAGCAAGACACGGGATCATAAAGAGCCGTGGGCATGAAGTTGATAAAAATGTGGCTGTTCAATTGATGTTGGCTGGCGTGAGCGATCGCGCTGAGACGAGCGACTCGATCAAGTTGTGGGAGCAAATTTGCTTTCGTGGCTTGCTCTAAGATTAATCCCGGCATCACTAAATTACCGTCGGCATCTAGACCCCGCAGGAGAGATTCATACGCATAAATTTGAGAAGTATCCTGAGTCGAGACAATCGGTTGAAAATAGGTTGTAAACCGTTCGGCTGTAAGCATCTCGACCAGCCAGTCGCTTTCGTTCCGTCCAACAAAGTGCTGTAGTGAGGTGATATCGCTAAAGTCGTGCAGTTGGGGTTGAGCCATACCCTGTAAAAACAAAACCCGCGTCTCTCCTAGCTCTCTAGGCGCAAGTAGGTGAGCAATCTTGGCAGCAACTTCCTGAACCTGTCCAGTTTTGCAAGTCACCCTCAGCCCCGATCGTGCTTGCATAAGTTCATAGTCAAAGGCAGCTTGCTTGAGAAAAGGAATGACTTTGATCAAGGCGTGGGGAACTGGAAACCAGATGAAAAGCTGTCCTGCACCGGAGGGGCAGCCAACTCTAGGATTATGACAAACACAGGTTTTAGCGACTGGTAGAGGCTGGCTCATCGGAATAGCTTTCAAACTTACTTTATTTAATCTAGTGTTTCCGCACTCTCTCACTGGATAAATACCTCTAAAGGAGTAGATTGAATCCTACTCATATGGGGATGAAACAGATTACAACATCTCTATTGATAATTTGCATCAGCACAAAAACTTAATTAAAAAAAAACAATACTCTATCTTTTGTTGCAATCGAGTTACGAGAGGTTAGAGGCAAAAAACTATAAAGGCTCTTGGCAAAATCAACCGTAGATCCCGAATTGAGAATTAAATCTTGATAGCTATAAAGTTCCCGTTGGCGCTATCTATGTCACGATCGATTTCAACGTCAATTTTGCAATCGATGAGTGAAATCAGATTGATCAATATTGGATTTGGCAATATCGTCTCGGCTCATCGGGTGATTGCGATCGTCGCTCCAGAATCCGCCCCGATTAAGCGCATTATTCATGATGCCCGCGAACACGAAAAGCTCATTGATGCCACCTATGGGAGACGTACCCGTGCAGTCATCGTCATGGATTCCGGTCACATTATTCTTTCGGCGATTCAACCTGAGACAGTTGCTAATCGATTTCTATTCACCAAAGACAGTACGGATATCTAGAATTTGAAAAATCATCCCAATCCTTCACCCTTTTATTAACTAATTCAGTCGAGTTGCAAGCTATACTCACAGAATCAGAAAACTGGGAACACTAGCGCACAAAATTATTACGTAGCTATGAGCAAGGGTAGACTCATTGTTTTAACAGGGCCAAGCGGCGTCGGCAAAGGAACCTTGCTTCGATCGCTTCTTCAGCGCCACGAGCAGCTTTATCTCTCAGTCTCCGTCACCACCCGATCTCCCCGTCCTGGAGAAGTCGAGGGCAAAAACTATTACTACGCCACTCGCCCTCAATTTGAGCGAATGGTGGCACAGGGAGAATTTTTAGAATGGGCAGAATTTGCGGGAAATTGCTACGGTACACCCCGACGCACTGTGGAAGAGAAAATTCGCGAAGGCAAGTGGGTCATTCTGGAAATCGAGCTTGATGGCGCTCGCCAAATCCGCAAGTCATTTCCAAGCGCGCTCCAAATTTTCATTGCACCCCCTTCGATGGTGGAACTCGAATCCCGCATTCGAGGACGCGGCCAAGACTCTGAAGCCGCGATCGTGCGTCGGCTGGAGAGAGCTTGGGAGGAAGTTGATGCGGCTGGAGAATTCGACCTTCAGGTGGTCAACGACGATTTAGAGCGTGCGGTAGGAGAAATTGAGCGCACGCTGTTTAAGCCAGTTGCCGCAGTGTGTTAATCGCATTACGACACGCAGAGGTGTGCGGTTAATTTCACTACACAGCAAAACGAGTGGGCGATCTGTTTGGATACCCACTCGTTTTGCTGTGTAGCAGTTTTACAGTCCGCTTGTGAAGTTTTTGAACAGCGCTAGATTGGTGAGCAGGAAGTACGCCAAGGCTGCACCGCCAACACCGCCCACTAAGAAGCCAGCAGCATATTCGTTCCAACCATGTCCGGTTTTGAGTTCCGAGGGTGGGTTCGGAGTGGTGATTGTGGTCATGGGTGCCGGCGGATTGCTTGCGCCGTAGAGCGAAATTGCCAGCGTAGAGATAATCAGGAGTCCGATCGTGCTGAGCAATCCGGCTAAGTTTGCCAAGTCGGTGTCACGCAGAGGGCCCAATTTTGCAAAAGGGCCAATAATCCAATAGCCATGAGCGAGTCCCACTTCTAATCCACGGCGCAGCGGGGAGAGACCTTCGCGATAAGCGGGGAGGGCGTTGATATAAGTCCGAACGAGCGGGGACGCATTAATTGGTGTTGCGAGGTTGCCATTTTGAATATCAAAGGCAGGATAGATAACCTCTTTATTACGAGGATCGTCAGGACGATCGGTCGCTTCTGGATGTCTAAGAATTTGCATAAATGAAATGTCCTGTTTTACAAGGGTGCTGGAAGCGTATTGTAGGGGGTTCGTTTTTGCGGCTTCATCACTCTCAAGACACAACCTGAATAACCCGTTCTCGAAGAATGTAAGAGTTTATGAACGGTGCGATCGATTAAACGCCTGAGCTTAGATAATCACAAAGTCATCCCACGACTTAACCAAGTTTCTTTATAAAGATTTAAGATTTTGCAACATCGTGCCCCAAACTGAGGAATCCCCCCTATCTTTAGGAAAGTTCCAGCCTGTTATTCATTTGCGATGGAAAGGTGAAGTATGTCGTTTAGCCCCACCCCAAATTATCTACGATCGCTCTTGTTAGCCAGCTTGCTGAGCTTTCTTGCACCGATCGCCTTGATCGGGGGAACAATCGCGCTGCTGCTGTTGCTTGGCGTTGTACCGGGATTGATGCCTTTTGGACAAGCTTGTGCGGCTCAAATCCTGTCGTTTCTTGAAACGTTTGGAAATGGTAGCGCTTGGGAAGGAGCGATCGTGATCGGCTGTACCTGCGGTGTCGTCGGTGCTCTATTTGATACCTATATTTTTACGGTGACTCACTCGCTGACCTTGAGCAAGCCGCTCTCGAAATAAGCCATTGCCGACAAAACTCCCTATGCTAGAGAACATGCCTTAAGAGTTCGTTGACATGGTGAGAATAAGTCGGACGATCGTAATCTTTGTTTTAGTGTTTCTGTTGGGTTGGGGTAGCGTTCCTGGAATTAGCGTAGCGCGGACGCTGCCTTCACAGTCGATTCAGCCTTATCTGGATCGAGTGATCCAAAACGTGACCGAGTTTAAGTTAGAAAATGGTCTGAAGTTTATTGTTTTAGAGCGTCATCAAGCTCCAGTGGTTTCGTTTGTAACTTATGCAGATGTGGGTGGAGCGGATGAACCGGAAGGAAGAACCGGAGTCGCACACTTCCTAGAACATTTAGCGTTTAAGGGTACCACTCGGATCGGCACACAGAATTTTCAAGCGGAAAAGCCGTTATTAAACCAGCTAGATCAGCTTGCAGCACAGATTAAAACGGCAAGAGAGCAAAAGAAAGATGTTCGCACCTTGCAAGCGGAGTTCGATCGCGTTGAAGCCGAAGCCACGAAATTGGGACGGCAAAATGAATTAGGACGCATCGTGGAGCAAGCAGGTGGCGTGGGGCTGAATGCCAATACTTCGGCAGATGCCACGCGCTATTTCTATAGTTTTCCGTCTAACAAATTAGAGCTTTGGATGTCGTTGGAGTCAGAACGCTTTCTCGATCCGGTATTTCGAGAGTTCTACAAAGAGAAAGCGGTGATTCTAGAAGAGCGGCGATTGCGGACGGAGAATTCACCGATCGGGCAATTGATCGAAGCGTTTACGGGTACTGCCTTTAAGGTTCATCCCTATCGCCGTCCGGTGATTGGTTATCCAACTGATTTAGCCAATCTCACCCGACAAGATGTGCAGACCTTCTTCGACACGCATTATGTCCCGAATAATTTGACGATCGCGATCGTGGGCGATGTCAATCCAACCGAAGTGAAGCGTCTCGCTCAAACCTATTTTGGTCGCTACAAAACGAAGCCCGCGCCGCCGGAAGTGGTTGCCGTTGAGCCGCCACAAACCCAGCAGCGTGAAGTCAGTTTGAAGCTACAATCTCAACCCTGGTACGTAGAAGGCTACCACCGTCCTGCGTTAAATCATCCGGATAACGTTGTGTATGAAGCGATCGCGTCAATTTTGAGCGATGGGCGCACTTCTCGGCTGTACCGATCGTTAGTTGAAGAGCAGAAGGTCGCATTAGCCGCTCAAGGAATTAACGGCTTTCCGGGCGATAAGTTTCCGAATTTGATGCTGTTTTATGCGCTGACCGCTCCGGGTCGATCGATTGAAGAAGTCGCGCCTGCTCTGAGAGCCGAAATCGATCGCCTGAAAACTCAGCCTGTTTCGGCGCAAGAACTCGATCGCGTCAAAACTCAAGCGAGAGCCGGATTATTACGATCGCTCGATTCCAATATGGGCATGGCTCAGTCGCTATTAGAGTACGAAGTCAAAACCGGAAACTGGCGCAACTTATTCCAGCAAATTGACGCGATCGCCAAGATTACGCCTGCTGATATCCAGCGAGTTGCAAACGCCACGTTTACCGATTCCAATCGCACGATTGGACGAATTTTGTCGCAAGGATAAACCACTCTATTGATGTGATGCGTTGTTAACTCAAATGAAAACTTTCCGAATCTCAACTCTATTTGTTTTGGCGTTTCTAGCTGTGTTGTTGTTTGTACATCCGGCGATCGCAGAGACACCGAAACACTATACCGATCTAAAATTCACACCGCCCCCAGAAATTAGAGTCCCGGAGTACACGCGGTTTCAGCTTCAGAACGGCATGATCGTTTATCTGATGGAAGACCACGAATTGCCTTTAGTGAGCGGAACGGCGCTTGTTAAAACGGGAGATCGCTTCGAGCCTGCAAATCAAGTTGGACTTGCAGAACTCACGGGAACGGTGATGCGATCGGGGGGAACTCAAAAACGCACTGCTAATCAACTGAATCAATTACTTGAGCAACGAGCGGCAGTGGTTGAAACTGGAATTTCCACTACTGCGGGAAGCGCCAGCTTTAACACGCTCACCGAAGATTTACCGGAAGTGTTTGATCTGTTTGCCGAAGTCATCCAGCAGCCTGCATTCGCACCCGATCAGTTAGCAATCGCCAAAGTTCAACTGCAAGGCGGCATTGCTCGACGGAATGACGATCCTAACGGCATTGTCGGGCGAGAATTTCAGAAGCTCATTTACGGCAGCGATAGCCCTTATGCGCGTACTGTGGAGTATTCGACGATCACGAACATTTCTCGCAATGATTTGATTCAGTTTTATAGCCGATCGTTCCGTCCGGATCAAATGCTGCTCGGAATCGTGGGAGATTTTGACTCGAAGCAAATGCGATCAGCGATCGAATCGAAGTTCGGAGCTTGGAAACCCGCAGAACAGGCTATCCCATCACAGCTTCCATCGGTTTCCCAAGCAAAACAAGGTGGAATCTTCTTCGTCAATCAGCCGCAACTGAATCAAAGCTATCTACAAATGGGGCATCTAGGCGGACAGTTAAACAGCCCGGATTACCCAGCATTAAGCGTGATGGAAGATGTATTAAGTGGCTTCGGGCGACGATTGTTTAACGAAGTGCGATCGCGCCAAGGATTGGCTTACTCGGTTGGGGCAAGCTGGAGCGCTCAGTTTGATTATCCAGGTGTGTTTATTGCTAGTGGAGAAACGAGATCGGATGCAACCGTTCCGTTTATTCGCTCGGTGATGAATGAGATCGATCGCATTCGCAAAGAGCCGATTTCAGCCGATGAATTAGGATTCGCGAAAGATACCGTGTTGAATTCTTTTATCTTCAACTTCCAAGATCCGGGTCAAACTCTTTCGCGTTTGCTGCGATATGAATACTATGGATATCCCAAAGATTTCATCTTCCAATATCGCAAAGCGGTAGAAGCAACAACAATTCCCGATGTTCAGCGAGTCGCTCAGAAATATCTTCAGCCTGAAAAGATTGTTACTTTGGTTGTCGGCAATGACAAAGAAATTCAGCCGCCGCTATCGAGCTTGGGGCAGCCTGTAACCCCTATTGATATCACGATTCCAAAGCTGCAATAGTTCCAAGTTCAGACCCGATCAAGCGGTTGGTGGGGAACTGGTGGTAGTTCAACTTGAATCACATCGCCAGGGCGCACCTCGCCATCCGCCACAACAATACTCATCACTCCAGACTTGCGAATCAGCTTTCCTTGTTCATCGTGATCGAGCACTGCTGACATCAAACCAGGCTGAAATCGATCGAGTTGAGCGCAAGGATTCCGTAGACCTGTGAGTTCAACGATCGCACTGTTGCCTAGATGTAGCCGTGTTCCAGTCGGCAGATTCAGAAGATCGATTCCGCGTGTGGTAATGTTTTCACCCATTTGTCCCGCTGAAACTGAGAAACCAGCCGCTTGCAACTCGTCGTGCAATTCAGCGTGGATGAGATGTACCTGCCGCAAATTCGGCTGGGTTGGATTTTTTGCCGCGTGCGATCGGTGTTTGACCGTCTCGCCTAAGTGAGCATCACCCTCAACCCCAAGACCGCCCAAAAGCCGAATGCGCTCCTGATTCTGCTTGCTGAAGCTATGAGTTGCGCTGCGGCTAACGGCAACGACGGCTCCACTGAGTTGCACCACTTGACTCACTCCAAACGGTAAAAACTTTCTTAATTCAAACCTAAATGAGTCCGCAGCGATCGCCGCATGACATCATCCGGAGCAGTTTGTCCTGTCCAGATTTCTAGAGCCGCCGCACCTTGTTGAACCAGCATTTCTAATCCGTCGATCGCGTCTGCTCCTCGCTGTTGCGCCTGCTGCAAAAATCGAGTCGGATTCGGCACATAGATTAAGTCGTAAGCGATCGCGCTCGATCGGATTTGATCTGCTTGTTCCTCGGTTAGAGGCGATTGATCAACGTGCGGCGACATTCCGATCGGTGTGGTATTCACAATCAGGTTTGCTTGCGGTAGAAGTCCAGAAAGCTGCTCCCAGGTGTGAACTGATAGAGAATCTAACGACCAAGATTGTGCAAACTCTTGAAGCTTGTCAGGATTACGTCCAACGACGTGAATTTCTGCAAATCCTAGCTCTACGCATCCCGCAACAACGGCTCTTGCAGCGCCACCATTACCAAGAATCAGCGCGATCGATTGATTCCAAGTTCGATGCTTTAACGGTGCAATAAAGCCAACAATATCGGTATTTGTGCCGCTCCAGCCGCGATTAGTTCTCCAAACCGTATTGACGGCTCCGATCGCTTTTGCCACATCGGTAATCTCAGTCAAGAGCGGCATAATCGCTTGCTTGTGAGGAATCGTTACGCTGAATCCTTGCAGATCGATCGCCTCGAATCCAGCGATCGCAGTTCTGAGATCTCCTGGGCGAATGCGAAACGGAACATACGCAAAGTCGATCTGCATCTCGGAGATCGCAGCATTGTGCATGATCGGAGAGAGCGAGTGTTCGATCGGATCGCCAATCACACCCAGCAGCTTTGTTTTACCCGTGATTCGATTCATTCTTCGGCTTTGGGGGTTCGGACGGCTCAGATTGATCAGGTTGAGCTTTGGGCGGGTCTTCGGTCAAAGTCGCTTCAGTCAGCGTCAAATCCGGCACAATCTTTGCCATTTCTTCCGGGCTGGGTTCTGGCATCGAGCGAATTCGACGGATCGGTAAATTGGCAATTAACGCGGTCGATCGCTGGTGGTTTTCCAGCACAAACTCCATGCCTTCATCCAGCTCGACATAACGCGACACCACTTCTAGAATTTCTTTTCGCAATTCCTCAACCAGGTGGGGCGGTAAATCTGCGCGATCGTGTGCTAGGACTAGCTTCAGCCGTCGTTTGACATCGCTGCGGCTATTATCTGCGCCACGCGGAAATAAGCGTTCTAGAAATTCGGTGATCATGAGCAGAGATGCGAACGGTTAAATAAAACGTGCAGCGATCGGGTTAATTCTTCTTAGAAAATCGACCAAACAAGCGAGCAAAAAATCCTTCATTTGGCGGTTCTAAGCTCATTAAGGGTACTCGCTCTCCTTCCAAACGGCGCACAATATTATCAAAAGCGGTTGCCGCCATTGAAGGTGTTTCTGATAATACCAAGGGTTCACCTTTATTCGTGGAAACAATCACTTTTTCATCGTCAGGAACGACTCCCAATAATTGCACCGCCAAAATTTCTTGCACATCTTCGACGGACATCATATCGTTCGCCTGCACCATATTCGGTCGAATGCGATTCACAATCAGACTGATGCGTTTAATGTTGTTCGCTTCGAGCAGTCCGATCACCCGATCGCCATCTCGAACCGCCGCAATTTCAGGAGTCGTGACGATAATCGCTTCTCGTGCAGCCGCGATCGCGTTTTGGAATCCAAGCTCGATCCCAGCCGGGCAATCAATCAAAATATACTCATACACTCGCGCCAAAGCATTCACTAATTGCCGCATTTGATCGGGGGTCACTGCTTCTTTGGTGCGATTTTGAGCCGCAGGAAGCAGCACTAAGTTCTGGAACCGCTTATCTTTCACCAGTGCTTGTTCCAATCGACATTGACCCGCGAGCACTTCAACGGCGGTGTACACCACGCGATTTTCCAGCCCTAGTAATAAATCTAAATTTCTCAATCCGAAATCCGCATCGATCACAGCAACTTTACGTCGCCGTTTTGCCAATGCCATACCGAGATTTGCGGTAGTGGTCGTCTTTCCGACTCCACCTTTACCCGAAGTGATAACGATGATACGCGCCATTAATAAAAATCCGCTTTCGAGAGGAACGGAGTATGCCGATTACAGGTTTTATAGGATATCAGAATTCGGAATTTGAAGTGTTCGGAATCTAGCATGATTTAAGAACTAGATCGAGAAACTTTCAAATTTGGGGTCGATCGCTGATTAGCATACCGCAAGCAGCAAGTCGCGCAAGGCTGGCTCTACAAAGCTTTACCGCACGTTGGAAATCACCATGAGCAATTCTGATTTTTGGACTCAGACTAATTTAGTCCTGTTTCCGAATCACAAAATCTGCGGCTCTCGCAATCCGAATATTGCCTTGCGGTGAAACATACGCTACTTCTGGGAAATACTGAGCGGGCGGGGTTTCGGGGGCGCGGGCGACGTAATCGGCAATCCGAATCTGGGTCGGCTCTAATTGCAGCGCCATGATCAGACATTTCGAGTTGCCTTTGCATCCGGCATGAGCCACACCGCGCAGGCGACCCCAAACGAGAATATCGCCTTCTGCGATAATCGATCCTCCTGGATTGAGATCACCCATCACAATCACGGTTCCGTTATGGCGGATTTCCGTGCCGGAGCGCAGCGTCATTTGAATATAAAGCGGCTCCTCCATCGCGGTTGCCGTTCCAGGCTTGGCGATCAGCGGTGAAGCGGCAGTGATTTGCTCAACGGAGTAGCCTGCGGTAGCGGCGACGACAGCCGTTTGACGGCGACGGGTGTGAACGCATTTGAGTTGCAGTTGCGCTTCTGCGAGGGCTTGGGCGATCGCGCTGAGCTGGCGGGTATCGAGGAGGCGATCGTCTGCGATCAGATGCACAACAGTGTTGGGCTGCCAGTGGCGTTCTCGTCCGGCTAAAAGCTGTTTGAACTGCTGCCAGAGTTCACTCCATGCTAAAGCGACTTTGGAAACAGATTCAGATTCAGGCGGCAGAATTAAATGCAGCGCACCGTCTTTGGTTTTGAGGCGGACTTGCAGATCTTCGATCGCAATTCTGGGCGTGTCCGGGGTTTCGAGCGGCGGCAGTTCTGGTAAATCCGGTTCGAGATTTGGGCTAGAAACGGATTCTGGGGAAATGGGGCTAGAGTCGTTCGAGATTGGCGAAACAGAGGTATCAGAAGTCATGCCTAATGTGGGGCTGCAACGGATAGATCATATTCACACATTCGGATGTTGGCAACATTGTTTCGATCGACAGACGTAAAGCCTGAGTTTTTTCATTATTGTGTGATGGCGATTTTCTGACAGAGAACAATTAGGAGTTAAAATGTCAGACCTAATTCAAGCCGTTCTAGATAGCGATGAGAAAACCTGTTTGCGGCAGTTTGCAAGCGTGTTGAGAGCTTATGACAAACGCTATTTCCTGAGAAACGAAATTTTGCAGGTGTTTGATGAGTATTGCGAACAGTACAAAAAGCCAGATAATTTTCAGGATTCGTCTCAATTAGGAAAATTAATTCGATATGTGCAGGAAATTATTTTAGAAGATGAGAGTTTATGTCTGATTATTCGTCCTAGAATTGCGCGGCAGGAAGCGTATCGTTTGCTCGAAGACTTGACGATCGAGCCGATGACGATTCAGGAACTTTTAGACGTGCGCGATCGCTTTGTTAATCATTATCATCCGCAAGAAGGGGATGTATTCGAGATTGATTTTGCGCCGTTTTATGATTATTCACCTGTATTGCGCGACCCAAAAAATATTGGGAAGGGTGTAGATTTTCTCAATCGCTATTTATCAAGTCAGCTCTTCCAAGATCCAAAGCAGGGACAAAATCCGCTATTTAATTTTTTGCAGCTACATCAATATAACGGGATTCAATTATTAATTAATAAGCGGATTCAATCTCCAAATCAATTGAGCGATCGAGTGAAACAAGCGCTGAATTTAGTCAGCGATCGTGATCCGAATGAGGCGTATGAAACATTTCAGTTTGACCTACAAGATCTTGGATTTGAGCCAGGGTGGGGAAACACAGCAGGGCGAGTCAGAGAAACGTTAGAGATTTTGGATCAGTTAATTGATTCACCCGATCACCAAGCCTTAGAAGCGCTGGTATCGCGGATTCCGATGATTTTTAGAGTAGCAATTATTTCGCCGCATGGCTGGTTTGGGCAAGAAGGCGTATTAGGCAGACCAGATACAGGTGGACAAGTTGTTTACATTCTGGATCAGGTCAAAAGTTTAGAAAAGCAATTGCAGGAGGATATTACTCTAGCGGGATTAGGTGGGCTGGGTGTGAGTCCAAAAGTAATTGTGTTAACGCGGTTAATTCCAAATAGTGATGGGACGCTTTGCAATCAGCGACTTGAGAAAATTCACGGTACAACAGATGCTTGGGTTTTGCGCGTTCCGTTCCGCGAATTTAATCTGAATCTTACTCAAAATTGGATCTCTCGATTTGAGATTTGGTCTTATTTGGAAACGTTTGCGATCGATGCCGAACACGAGCTTCGAGCCGAATTTCAAGGCAGGCCTGATTTAATTATTGGCAACTATACAGACGGAAATTTAGTTGCGTTCCTGCTTTCAAGACGCTTGAAAGTGACATATTGCATTATTGCTCACGCCCTTGAGAAATCAAAATACTTGTTCAGTAACCTTTACTGGCAAGAATCCGAAGATAAGTATCATTTTTCGCTGCAATTTACCGCAGATTTGATTGCCATGAACGCGGCAAATTTCATTATCAGCAGCACCTATCAGGAGATTGTCGGAACTCCAGAAAGCGTTGGACAGTATGAATCTTATAAATCATTTACGATGCCAGATTTGTACCATGTTGTGAATGGCATTGAGTTATTTAGCCCGAAGTTTAACGTCGTTCCGCCGGGTGTGAATGAAGTCGTTTTTTTCCCATTTACGCGCACCGAAGACCGATTGCTGAACGATCGAGAACGCCTCGAAAATCTTCTGTTTACTGATGAAGACCCCGATCTGATTTACGGCAAGCTCGACGACCCCACTAAACGCCCACTCTTTTCAATGGCACGGCTCGATCGCATTAAAAATCTCACGGGATTGGCAGAAGCCTACGGTAAGAGCGAAGCCCTGCAAGAGCGTTGTAATTTGATTCTAGTCGCGGGTAAGCTTCGGATTGATGACTCTAGCGATTACGAGGAAATCAGCGAAATCGAGAAGCTTTACGAAATCATCAATCGCTACGATCTCAAAGGCAAAATTCGCTGGTTGGGTGTGCGATTGCCGAAAAGCGACACCGGAGAAGTCTATCGCGTGATTGCCGATCGTCAAGGCATCTTCGTACAGCCTGCTTTATTTGAAGCGTTTGGATTGACGATTCTCGAATCGATGGTGACAGGTCTACCCACGTTTGCAACTCGGTTCGGTGGCCCGCTTGAAATCATTCAGGACAAAGTGAACGGGTTTTACATCAATCCGACCAATCATGAAGAAGTTGCAGCCGTGGTTCTGCAGTTTCTGGAGAAGTGCGATCTCAATCCAAACTACTGGAGCGAAATTTCCCAACGTGGGATCGATCGCGTCTTCAGCACCTACACCTGGAAAATTCACACGACTCGATTACTGTCCCTCGCAAAAATCTACGGCTTCTGGAACTACACATCGCAAGAAAATCGCGAGGATATGCTGAGATATATCGAATCGCTGTTTTACCTGCTCTACAAGCCTAGAGCAAAGCAATTACTACAAGAGCAAATGCAGCGATCATAAACCAAAGCGAATATAGACCAAAAAGAGGGTGAGATTAAACTCGACCCTCTTTTGCTTGGTTTTACGCTTCAGCGTCGGCTTCTTGCTGCTTGCGGTATTTGAGTGCGATCGCACTCACGAGAGCCAAAGCTGCGATCGTGCCGGGTTCTGGGACTTTCGTAGGCTTTGGTGTAGGAGGTTTAGGCGACGTGGGTGGGCTGACTGGGGGCATAGTCGGTTGATCACCTGGTGGGGTTCCGTCGATCGGCTTGTCAAACAGTGGAGGCGGAGGTGTGACCGTGGTTGGTGGTGGAGGTGTCACAGTCGTCGGCGGTGGGGGGGTGACTGTGGTTGGTGGTGTTACAGTCGTAACTGACGTTCCGCGACCTGTACCACTCTCACCATTAAAGCCTAGAGATTTGCTATCAATGCTCTGATAGCGAACGCCAAAATTGCTCAGACTCAGCGTGTCCACATTACCGCTCAACGCAAGCGAAAAGCTAAATGTGCCCTTATCGAAGGTTCCAGGCAGCGAAGTGCTGTTGTTCACACCACCACTGGTTCCACCTTGACAGGCATTACCATTCGTGAAGCAAACTCCGATATTACCAAACTGATTCGGGAAAGCGCCGTCGAGATGAGCGTTGCTAAACAAACCACTGGTGCTAGCACCTGTAAGCGTTGCTGAGGTGTTGAAGCCCAGCGCTGAAACGCGAGAGAAGATATCACCGCCAGTGGTGTTATCAAGCAAAACGTCGAATGTTGCGATCGTGTTTCCACCCTGAGATGTGAATCCCTTGAAGGTGAAGTCGGCAAACGAGGACATCCCGTTCACTGTTTCAGTCGCAACGTTGCCGTCAAAGTTGACGCGGAAGATTTTACCCAAATCTGCAAGTCCAACTGCAAAAGAACTGGTGGCTGGAGTTGCGCTTTGGGTAGGTGCTGTGGTCTGAGTGGAAGTTGTAGACGTTGTGGTCTGAGTGGAAGTTGTAGGCGGTGTGGTCTGAGTTGGGGGAGTTGAGGCACCGTTGCCGTTACCGTTACCATTGCCGTTTCTTGCGAATGCTGGATCAGCAGCAAGCAACAAGCCTAAACTCGCAACCCCAGAACAGAGCGTCAAAATTGCAAAAGACAAGTTTTTAAACATCTGCGTGGTTTTAGACGATATGTATAAGCTATTGCATCGGACTGCCAGAAGAGCATGATACTTCTGCGGACTTAAGAAACTCTTTAAAGAGTCAGTTAAGTCAGTATTATTACGGTGAATTTTGTATAAGGCTAATTCAGTTTGTGATTAAGCAGGACAGAATTTGCTGGATTGTTAGTAAACATAAATAGAAATAGATGAAATTATTTTGTGTATCTCCGTATTTCCGCGGAAGGCAGGAATGGAATTGAGAAGAGATACGGGGATCGATTCAAGTATCAAGAGTACCGGAATTTTACTGAGGGCGGTTTGCAGAAGTGTAGCGATCCATTTTGCCCGAATGCACTTCAAAACGCTCCCGTAATTTCAGCATTGCCGAAGTTTTGGTTCTCGACATAATGGTTGCTTGTTCTGATGCCGTAGGTCGAGGATATGCTGGCGATCGTCCAATCTATAACCGCTCTCAAGCCGATAAGAACGTTCCTGATCGGTGTATGCTGCATCGCCTTAATTTTCGTGGGATTACCGCTTGCCGCGCAAACCCCACCAGAAATTAACCAACTCAAGCAGCAGCAGCAGCAACTCGACCAGCAGCGATCGTACATCCAGAAAGAACGCGAAAAATTGCAGCGCCAAGAGCGATCGGCGCAAAAGAATCTCACAGGCATTCGTCGAAACATCCAAGTGACGACCGCTCAGATCCAAACGACTGAAGCACAACTCAGCAACGCCAATCGAGTGCTGAAAAAATTAGAAGCCGATTTGAGTAAAGCGGAAAATAGCTATCAGCAGAGACAATCTGCCACCGTTTCACGGCTGCGATTTCTGCAACGCCAGCAGAGGAGTAGCGGTTGGGCAGTTTTGCTGCAAAGTGAAAATCTCAATGATTTTCTCGATCGCCGATTTCGTCTCAAGCAGATTTACAAGAACGATCGCAAAACTCTAGCCGATCTGCAAACCGCAGCCGAAAAAGTCGATCGTCAGCGTCAACAAGTTGAACAGCAAAAGAACAACATCGTGATAATTAGCCAACAATTGATGGCGCAAAAGTCCGAGTTTGAGCAGCAGGCAGACTCTCAGAAGCAAGTCGTCGACCGGCTCAGAACCAATCGCCGCGCTCTCGAAGCCGCAGAAGCCCAACTTGAACAAGACTCGAAAAGCATTGGAGAATTGATTCAAAGACGCATTGCCGAAGAACGCGCCAGAAATGGAATTGTGATTTTAGGAACAGGGCAATTTAACTTACCGAGTGAAGGCCCGATTACTAGCCCATTTGGCTATCGAATGCACCCAATTTTGGGCTATCAGCGCTTTCATGCAGGATTGGACTTTGGAGCGGATTATGGTGCGCCGATCTTAGCTGCCGATCGTGGCGTAGTCATCTTTGCGGGCTGGTATGGCGGGTATGGAAACTCGGTGATTCTGGATCACGGAAACGGAATTACAACGATGTATGCCCATGCTCAGGAACTCTATGTATCAGACGGGCAAACCGTAGAACGTGGAAAAGCGATCGCTACAACTGGCTCGACCGGACTATCGACAGGCCCTCACCTGCATTTTGAGGTGCGAAAAGATGGAGAACCTGTCGATCCGATGAACTATCTCTGAGCGATATCCACGTCGCCCTTGCCCATGAGAAACTGGAAGGCGCGACTCGCTTCGGGAATCGAGAGCAGGAACGATGCGATCGAACACAGCGTCGCGACTTGACAGTAGGCGCAGAAGGCTTCGTTATCACGCCATTCAATCCGAGCTAAGCGTAGTGCAAAGATCGAATCCATCAAGGTTTTGCCTGACATTGCGATCGGCAACCAAGGGGCATCCTTTGCTCGATTGGCGGTGCCTGCCCCAGCTAACAATGCGGTGATGGAATAGTTCACCAGCATAAAGAAGCCATCGGGCGTATCCAAAACGCTGTAAGCATAATCGGAGGCATCGACTTTATTAGAATCAATCCCTGGAAGCGGCAAGTCTGGTAGTTCCTTGACTGCACCGATTTGATAGAGCGAAACAGCTTCTGCCATCGTTGCACCGAGTACAGATAGTCCAGTGATCAATCGACGGCGGGATAGGTCAGGATTGTCGCCTCTACGCAATTCAAGGCTCAGTTCTCTCGGTTCCATCTCAAAGATTCTCCTTAGTTTGTAAGAATGCCTTGAATCAACGTATTGGATTCAATGGCGCGGTTAGGTTGGGATAAATTGCGTGAGTTCAACAGCAAAAATTGGCTTCGGTTACGGCTTCGGGTAGCTCCCTAAATCCCCCACAAGTGGGGGACTTTGAAGGTTGAAATTCCTGTCTCGAAGTCCCCCATTTATGGGGAATTTAGGGGGCAAGAAGCCGCTCAAACCGAAGCAAGAAGCTCCGTCAAACTAACGCTAAATGATTGCGATCGGGGTGAGCGTAAATGCTCGTATTTCACAACGGTATTCACAATCAAAATCGGGGTCGTCTAACCATCGGAAGGCATCTGATCAAGACAATAAAAAAAGCGCCCGATCCAGTTGATCGAGCGCTTTACCGTAGACTCAGTTTGAATCTATACAGATTTAGGCTTGAACAATCCGCCGAGTTTTTCACCCACAGATGCGATCGCGCTTTGCACCGCATTCGCAACACCCGGAGCCGGACGCACCGCTAATTGAATCTCTTCGTCTTTGAATTCTTTTAGCCGATAGCCATATTCCAGCGAATCTCGCTCTTTGCGGAGCGCGGGAAATAATCGGAATGCGCCTTTGAGCAGGTCTTCTTCGTTCGCAAAAATAGCCGCATCAATTTGAGACGATCGTTTGACCGCGATCGCGCCGATCGGGAACCACTGAAGCTTCTTTTTCCCCTGGACACGGAGGTAAATTTCATACTCTGGTAACCCTTGCGATTTGAAATTATCAAACTGCTTCGAGGCTTGAGCGCGTTTGTCGGTTCCAGTAGACTTTTTCTTTTCTTTGTGAACCTTTTTACCGAATCCAGGAGAGCTTGTCATAATCGCAGTGCAGAAATGTCTATTAACAAAAGTTTACGACATTTTAAGAATGAATGGGGATCAGACTGCACCAAGTAGGCTTGCCATCAGTGCTTTCTGAGCGTGCATCCGGTTTTCCGCCTGATCCCAGACTTTCGATTGCTTGCCTTCGATCGCTTCATGGGTGATTTCCTCGCCTCGGTGCGCCGGGAGACAGTGCAGCACGATCGCGTCTTTGTCGGCATAGCTCATCAGTTGATCGTTTACCTGATAGGGCTGAAAAATCGGAATTCGACTGGCTGCGAGATCTTCTTGTCCCATGCTTGCCCACACATCGGTATAAATCACATGAGCGCCTTTGGCGGCAACGATCGGATCTTCAGTTAACAGCACTTCGGATTGACCATTGGCAATCTTTTCGGTCAGTTCGACAATTTCGCTCAAGGGTTGGTAGTCCTTGGGAGTTGCAACTCGGACATTCATTCCCACCAGCGCACACCCAATCATCAGCGAGTGCGCGACGTTGTTTCCGTCACCGACATAGGTTAGGGTCAAGCCAGAAAGCGTCGAAAAGGTTTCTTGAATAGTTTGGAGATCTGCCAGGATTTGACACGGATGCTCTAGATCCGTCAGAGCATTAATCACGGGGATTTCCATTTCTTTTGCAAAGGTTTCGAGGTCGGATTGCTCGAAGGTGCGAATCGCGAGGATATCAAGATAGCGATCGAGGACTCTGGCGGTATCTGCGATCGGTTCTCCCCGGCTGACTTGAGTGGCGTTCAGTGGTAAATCGAGTACCTGTCCGCCTAAGTGATACATCGCACTTGAGAAGCTGACACGGGTTCGAGTAGAGGCTTTATAAAACAACAAACCCAGCACAGGGGGATGTCCGTTGACGGTCACACGCGGGTTTAATTTTCCTGATTTTAACTGCGCGGCGATGTCTAACAGTTCCATCACTTCATCCGTGCTGAGATCTGACAATTTCAATAAATCTCGTCCTTTTAGTGATCCCATGTGCTTCTCCAAAAAATAAAAATCGCTCCCTACTCAAGCGTAAAGGAGCGTTGTTTTACCCAGCGTAGCAAATCTATCCGATCGAGCAAATAATCAATGCTTTATCCCTGTTTCAGTTGCAGGACTAATTTCTGCCATTGCGCCAACATCGCTGGATCAGAAGGCTGACCCTGCACCATCATCACCACGCCATCTTCAACTTGGCGAACACCGTACTGATTCTCGTTGACCAGCTTCTCCAGTAGCGGTAAGGTTCTGGCGAGGTATGCTTGACTATCTTTGAACGCTTTGCTGTATTCCTTCAGTTGCCAGAGATCTGCGATCGCATAATCGACCCGAACCTTTTGTCGGCGATCGTCATAGATCTCCAACGTTGGAAGGCGGACGATGATCCGACGGGTCGAAAGCTGCGGCACAAGATAGGTCGTCGTGCTAACACTCACATTGTCTGGAACATTGCGAATCACGTTATAGATATGGCTTGCGTGTTCCCATTGGCGCGGCAGTGGCACAAACACCCAAGGGCGCACCGAATCTGGAATCATAAACGAAAACGCTCGATGCGGATTTCCGCTCACCATAAATAACAGCGATAGCACAATGCACACTTTCCACCATCGACGGAACTTGGCGGTAAACCAGTGTGGATGGCGCTCCCACCACAGAATCGCACCATAAAACACACCCGGAACCACAGCAACGGCATATCGCAGCGTCACCGAGAGCGCAGTCTGTCCGGTTTGAGCAAAGATCGCAATCAACGGAAACGCTGAGAGAATCCAAGCCGCTCCCGATACCGCAGGCACAAGCGCTAACGCCGCCCACTGGCCCGCAAGATAGTTAATGCGGCGATCGATCGGCAGCAGCAAATATTGCGCCAGCCGGAGCGGATGCGTGACCATGCCCCAAAGCACTTGCAAGGTCGTGGGCTGATCCGTATCTACAAACTGTCTAAATCGATTGGCTAAATACAATCGTGAAACATCCGATGAAAACTGCGGTTGAATCACATTCGTCACGAACGCGACATAGCCAAAACTGAGAATGCAGAGCGCAATGCCAATCCCCGGATACCGCCGACTCAGCATCAAATACACGCCAATACCAAACAGGATAATCCCTGCATCTTCCCGGACGCCCAGCACCAAGACCGCACAGATCCAAAACCAAAGCCAGTTTTTTTTCTCCAGTGCCAGAAGTGTTCCAAACGTAAACAATGGAATCTGGCAGTGTTCGTAGAAGTTCGCAACGGTTGAACCCACGACGGGAATCGCTGTGTAATAACTGGCAGTAATCCAGACTGATAACTGTTCTGATAATCGCTGTCGTGCTAGTGCATATAGCACCAATCCGCCTACGGTCATCAATCCCACTTGCAACACAATTAATGTAATCGGATGAGGAAAGAGGGCATACAACGGAAGCCAGAGCAAGAAATCTGGAACGAAATGCTGCCCTAGATGAATAAAAGATACAATTGGAGTCACACCGTCTTCGAGTGAAGCAATGGAATTTGCAGACGTGAGTGAACTCTGAAACCAACGCCCGTGTAAGTTATTCCAAAATAGTTGATTGAAAAGTCCTTGATCGTAAGAGGTATAAAACGAGAAATAACGGTTGAGCGAAATTGCTAGGACGATCGTAAAAAATACGATCGCAAGCATGAACGCTCGTCGCAATCCTACTTGATGGCGATCCGGGACGATTCGCTTCAAAATCCTCATTTCAACGCCTGCCAGTCCTTGGTCAATACTTCGCCCCATCGTGCTGCCAAACTGACTTGAGTAAAGGGCACTTCGATGGATTGATCGCCCAAATCAAATGCAAGTGCGATCGTTTTTCCCTTAGTGGGTGGCGCATTGAGATCAACGGCTTCACCGTTTACCAGCAATCGAATATTTTGCACAGATTCTAATGAAAAAGTATCGGTTTCGGTCACTGCTTTGCGGGTTGCTTTGCCGACCGTTAGTGTATCTTCTTTTTGTCCCAAAACTGAGTAAATATCGTATTTCGCTCGTCCAAACGGTTCTGCCCAACGGCGGTAGGTTTCTAAGGTTTGATATTCATTCCAGCCTGCATACGCTAATCCAATAAATGCTGCCAATAACGGCAACCATAACAACCCGTGAATCATAATTTTGAAGGCGCACGATCGACAGTTTCCATCGTGCCATAGCTTTATTGTTCTAAACACACGAGAACAGCAGTATCGGCTATGGTTGGAGTGCAAGTAGGATTTTGGCTTCTATTATGAGAAAGCTCCTGATCATCGCCCTCTGTCTTGTGGGATTGGGTTGGGCGATCGTGCAGTTTCCCGGTTTAGCCACTCAAGGCACTTACGATCGCATCATTCTCGATTTCCGCGATGACCTCGCCAACGCTGAGATTCAATCTCAGATTGATGCGATCGCGCAAAATTATCATGTCCGCCCTCAGTTAAATAGTCAATTTTCACAACTCGAACATCTTTATACGGTTGAAGGCGACAAATCGCTGTTAGACCAACTGAAAAAATCCAATTTGAAGCGATACACCGAAGCGATCGAGCCGGATTATATCTATCGCATTCCCCAAGGTGAAACGCCGAAAGCGGTTCGTTCAAACTCTGAACCAAAGCTCTCCGCTCTAGCGCCCAACGATCCGATGTACAGCCAACAATGGAACTTGCACAACATTGGCATCGAATCAGGCTGGACAGAAACGAAAGGACGGGGTGTAACGGTTGCAGTGATTGATACCGGAGTCTCGAAGGTTCCCGATTTAGAGCAGACTAACTTTGTTACAGGCTACGATTTTGTGAACGATAGCGACAATGCCGAAGACGACAACGGACATGGAACTCACGTTGCAGGCACGATCGCACAGTCCACAAACAATAACTTTGGCGTTGCCGGAATTGCTTACGAAGCAAACATTATGCCGCTCAAGGTTCTGAGTTCTTTTGGCGGTGGAACCGTTGCAGACATTGCGGAAGCCATTCGATTTGCAGCAGATAACAAAGCTGATGTGATCAACCTCAGTTTGGGTGGCGGTGGTGAAAGTTCAGTGCTGAAAGATGCGATCGACTATGCTCACGGTAAAGGGGTCGTGGTCGTCGCAGCGGCGGGAAATTCCAGCAGCAATGCGGCAGATTATCCAGCACGGTATCCTCATGCGATCGCGGTGGCAGCATTAGATGCCTCTGGAGAAAAAGCGCCTTATTCTAACTTTGGTGCCGGGGTGGATATTGCTGCTCCGGGTGGCTCAACGGCTCAAGGTGAAGCAGGCGGCATTCTGCAAAATACACTGAATCCCCAAACGGGTGAATCTGTGTTTGCAGCCTTTCAAGGAACGAGCATGGCGGCTCCGCACGTTGCGGGAGTGGCAGCTTTGATCAAAGCCGCAGGAGTCACCGAACCTGATGAAGTGTTAACTGTTCTGAAGCAATCCGCTCGCAAAGTTGAAGCTGATGAACTAAATCATTTTGGAGCCGGAAAGCTGGATGCCTCAGCAGCAGTCAAACTCGCGCTACACGGCAAGATTACGTTTAACGATTTTTGGCGCTGGCTGCGGGATAATGGCTATCTAAATCCGCGCTTCTGGATCGATGGTGGAGTCGTAGGACTACTGCCAAAACTGGCAATGGTACTCGGTTCTTATCTATTGGCATGGTTCTTGAAAGTGTACTTCCCGTTCAACTGGGGTTGGGCGATGTCTTCAGGTTTAGTCGCTGGAAGTTCTGGACTGTTCTTTCTCCGGGGACTGTACCGATTTGATATGCCGCAATTTCCGTTCCGCATCCTGGGAAGTTCGCTGCCTGAACTGGGAAGCGCAATTCAAGCGAGTGGAGCGCTCAATCCGATTTCTGCCAGTGTGCTGATTCCGTTTATGCTGCTTGCGTTATTGTTAGGACATTCTCAGGGAAGATTGTTTGCGATCGGCACGACGATCGGCGTGACGACTTTCCTGGGAATTAGCGCGATCGTTGATCCACAAGTCATGTGGCTCGGTGAGGGTTTCATCGGGAGAGCGTATTTGATTGTGAATGCACTACTCTGCTATGGGCTAGCGCGATTGGCTTTGAAAGCGGGAGAAAGAACAGTATGACCGTGACCGGAGTGATTCAGCGTAAAGGATTTGGGACAGGAGCTTGGGCGATCGATGCCGACAATGGCAAGTCTTACGAATTACACAAGCCCCCGGAAGAATTGCAGCACGCAGGGCTAAAAGTCACCGTTGAAGGAGATATCCGCGATGATGTGATGAGCTTTGCAATGATCGGACAAATTCTTGAAGTGAAACAGTTTCAGATTCTCTAATGCTGTTTTAGCGCAAACACAGAAACACTTAAGGCAGCTTTAATTCAAGTAAATAGGGTAGCTGAGCCAGCGAAGTCTAGCCCAGCTACCCTATTTAGTTAAGTTAGTTAAGTGGTTTTGCAAGCTATTTCGGATCTTCATTCACCGGAACTAGCTTATAAAGCGTGTCACCCGTGGGGGCAGTGGGTGAAGCAGTGGGCATATTGACGACTCGTTGTGCTGGAGCTTGAACATCATTGGCGATCGCTTTTACCGCGTTAACCGCATTGATCACAGTTCTCACAGTTTCGTTGACACCATCTGCTGTCTGCCTCACTGTACTCACAGTGCTTCTCACAGTATGACTTACATTGGTTGTCACACTGTTAACCGCCTCGTTCACATCTTTGGTAGAACCATCGATATTCTCAGCGACACTGTTGACCGAATCTCCAATCTGCTGAACGGCATCATTGAGAGTATCAGCAGTTGATTTTGCAGTTCCACCTACGTTACGGATGCTGCGATTGAATCGCTCTGTCACTTCTGGGGTCAGAAGCGATGCTGCAAAACCACCCAAGATTGCTCCGATCGATGCTCCAATCACAATCTTCGTCAAGCCATTTCCGCTCCCTGGTGGGCTAGCTGATGAATAGCTAGAACTATTAACCGGAGGAGTTTCTGTTGTTAAAAACTGATTGCTATTCGTCACGGTCGCATGTCTCCTGATTGACTGACTTCGATCTTCTGCTTACTCTCTCCGCTCAAAAGATTCGTAGAAAGCGTCAACCGGATCGACTTCTGCGTTTTGTTCCATCGTCGGGTAAGTGTAGGACTGTTCTGTTTGAATGTCCACTGGCTGATCGACATCCATCTCGACTGATTTTGCAGACATTTCGCGATCGATCACAGATTCTCCAGTTGAAGACTGTGTAGCATAAGCAGCATTATCGATCGTTTGGCTTGTTGCTTGTCCGGTTTGGTCGATCGCATTGGCAGTGGTCGAAGCCGCTTGTTGCGTTCCTTGGCTTACCGCTTGTCCAGTTTGGTCGATCGCATTGGCAGTGGTTGAAGCGGCTTGTTGTGTTCCTTTGCTTACCGCTTGTCCGGTCTGAGAGACAGCATTTGCAGTGGTCGAAGCGGCTTGCTGTACTCCTTGGCTCACGGCTTGTCCGGTTTGCTGAATCACATCAGCAGTCGTTGAAACAGCTTGTTGCGCCCCTTGGCTTACGGCGTGTCCGGTTTGCTGAATCACATCCGCCGTTCCAGATGCAACTTGTTGAACGCCATGTGCCACGTTATGTGCAGCCTCAGATGTTCCTCCTACAACTGCATAGCTCACACCGTCTCCAATACTTTGTGCTGCTTCTCCGATGCCTTTTGCAGTGGTTCCCAAGCCTTCCCCGATCGTACCCAGTGCTTTACCAAAGCCTTTAGAGGCGCGGTTAAAGCCTTCAGATACTTTTCGACCAGCTAACAGTCCGATCGATGCTCCAATTAGCGCACCAACTAACGCTCTTGAGAGGGGTGAACCTAGGCTAGAGCTATCAGATTTCACTTCTGGCTTGTAGTCAGTCGAAGCGGGTGTTTTAGCCTCCATGTTAGCTGAGGTCGGATAGCTTTGTGATTGAGGGGTTGAGGTCGGATAGCTTTGTGATTGAGGGGTTGAGGTCGGATAGCTCTGTGATTGGGGGGTTGAGGTCGATTGCTGTGGATAGTTCGTTTGATTGGTATTAAACTGATCTTCTTGAAGCATGGCTCTTTTCCCTGGTTAAAAGTTTGTTGACTGATGAGTGATTAAATAGTCATCTACAGCAAAGCTAACGAGTTCACTTTAGGACTAAATGCCCCCAAAGACAGACTTACAGCAAATTGCAATCAAACAAAACTTCGGAGATTAGTCGCAATCTAATCTCCGAAGAACGATAGGAATTTTAGAGCGAAGCTATTGCATTACACCAATGCGGGTTCCGGTAAAGCACCTTGCATCCGGCTTAACCAGTCAATTAAGTTCGTGAGCTGTTGATCGGCACTGAGCGCACCTAAACCGCGAACCGTAACTTTTCCAGCCATGAAGACAAAGCGCGATCGTAGATGCTCCGGTAGATTCTCCTTCAGCAAATTCCAAGCCGGTTCTTCCATCGGAGTTTCCAAAATAACGTGCTGCTTGCCTTCGGGCTTGATGCGAGAGAAACCAAGCTTTTTAGCGATTTGCTTCAGTTCCATGACTCTAAGAAGCTGTTGAGCCGCGATCGGGATTTGACCATAAAGATCATTCCAGTCGGCTGCGACTTGCACCAATTCAGCTTTTGATTGTGCCGCCGCGACCGCACGATAAGCACCCATTTTCTGATCTAAGTCTGGAATATAATCGGCAGGAATAAATGCTGTGAGACTGAGATCAATCTGCGTATCATCGACTTGCGGGATTTCTTGACCGCGGATTTCCTGGATTGCTTCTTGCAGCATCTCCATATATAGATCAAAGCCGATCGCATCCATCTGTCCAGATTGTTCTGCACCGAGTAAGTTACCCACTCCTCGGATTTCCATGTCTCGCATGGCTAACTGATAACCCGATCCAAGTTGAGTAAACTCTTGCAGAGCGCGGAGCCGTTGACGGGCTGCATCTGAAAGTTGATGTTGTTTCGGATAGAACAACCACGCGTGGGCTTGAATGCCTGCACGTCCAACTCGACCTCGCAACTGATAAAGCTGCGATAAGCCGAATTTCTGAGCATCTTCGATCAAAATGGTATTCACTCTCGGAATATCTAAGCCGGATTCGATGATGGTTGTACACAGTAACACATCGGCTTCACCTGCGCCGAAGGTTAGCATCACTGCCTCCAGTTCAGATTCAGGCATTTGACCATGCGCGATCGCAATTCTCACACCCGAAATCATTTCCCGAATTCGAGCGGAGATTTCTTCGATGCCTTCAACACGCGGAACCACATAGAAGACTTGACCGCCGCGGTCGAGTTCTTGCCGAATCGCCGATCGCACCATTTCACCGTCGTAAGGTGATAGATGCGTTTTAATCGGACGACGAGAAGGCGGCGGCGTAGTGATTAAGCTCATTTCCCGCACCCCCGAGAGCGCCATGTACAAGGTTCTTGGAATCGGAGTTGCGCTGAGCGTTAAAACATCAACTTGAGTCTTAAGGGATTTGATTTTCTCTTTTTGATTGACCCCGAATCGTTGTTCTTCATCCACCACCAACAATCCTAAATCTTTGAATGCAACGCCTTTCCCTAAGAGTTGGTGTGTTCCGACGACAATATCTAATTCTCCAGTAATCATGCGGCGCTGAATGTCTTTGCGCTCTTCAGCCGTGCGGAATCGGTTGAGCAATCCAACTTGGATCGGGTAAGGTGCAAAGCGTTCTTTCAGAGTGTGATAGTGCTGTTGGGTCAGAATTGTTGTCGGTGCAAGTAATGCAACTTGCTTTCCGGCGGTGACTGCTTTGAAAATAGCTCGAATGGCGACTTCAGTTTTACCAAAGCCCACATCACCGCAAACTAAGCGATCCATTGGTCGATCGCTTTCCATATCCACCTTGACATCCTGAACTGCTTTTAACTGATCCGGTGTGGGCTGATACGGGAAAGAATCTTCCATTTCCTGCTGCCACGGCATATCCAACGGATAGGTAAATCCTTGCTGCTGTGCCCGTTGTGCGTAAAGCTGCAAGAGATCAACCGCAACCTTTTTAACCGCTTTGCGAACTTTGCTCTTGGTTTTTTCCCAAGCTTTGCTCGACATCTTGTTTAGTTCAGGTTTCGCATCTCCCACACCGCGAAAACGGGAGAGTGACCCTAACTGATCGGCTGCAACTCTTAACAATCCATCTGCATACTTCAGAACTAAGTATTCACGAGTTTCATTGTTAATTGTTAAGCTTTCAAGCTTGAGAAACTGTCCAATTCCATGACTTTTATGAACAACGAAGTCTCCAGGCTGTAACTTATTGGGATCAACTTGTTTCGATGCAGCACGACGACGCTTACGAACATAAGTCGGTGTTGCTAAGGTTTGCTGTCCGAAGAACTCTTTATCAGTAACAATAACAATGCGGAAGGTTGGTAAGACAAATCCTTCAAGTTCCGCTAAGCCAGAGTATTTAAGAGCAACTGGAATATGCTGTGTTTGGAGCTTGTCGATCGCCAGAAAGTCCTTCTGATTCGGCACAAACTGCGCGGGACAATCATGCTCTTGCAGCAATGCGACCGATCGCGACGGTTGCGCCGAAACGAGCCAAATTGCAAAGTTACGATCGCGCTCTTGCCGCAGGGTTTCTGCCAGTCGCGCAAACTGATGGGGAATCGCGGGAACCGGACGACAAGCCAGATTTAAGCCATTCTTTTCTTCAGAAAGCTCATTAAGAGTCATGCGATCGAACCGTTCAACCTCAATCAAAGCAGAGTCTAAAGTTCGGTGAATTTTCGGCAAGGTGGGTTTGACTTCTTGCCATTGTTCCTCAACGTGTTCAACCCAACGATCGCTATGTGCCTGAGTCATTTCAGGTTCATCGATCGCGATGATTGTATTGCTAGATAGATAATCTAATAAAGATGCAGGACGATCGAACGCTAACCCTAAAAAGCGACGCATTCCCTCAATGGCTACGCCCTCTGCAAAGCGCTCTTGATCTTCGGGCGAAAGATATTCAAGAACAGTCTCATCTAATGCAGATTGAATGATCGGACTAAAGCTAGTTGGTGTTAAAGTGACTTGCGTAACGCGATCGAGCGATCGTTGTGTTCCTGGATCAAACTCGCGAATCTGATCTAACTCATCCCCGAATAGCTCTATTCGCACCGGTAATTCTGCTGCAACCGGAAACACATCAATAATGTCTCCGCGTCGGCTCCATTGTCCTTCGGTTTCAACTAAGTTCGATCGTTCATAGCCCAACTTCGCTAACGTATCGCTCAACTGTCCGAGGTTGATTTCTTTGCCCTTCTCCAGCGTCACGAAGTAGGGCGTAAACGCTTCAGGCGGCGGCAAATGCGGTTGAAGGGCGCGTTCGGTCGCGACGATCGCTGTTTTTCCCGTTCCCTTCACCAAATCCGCCAGCGTTTGCAACTGTCCCCAAGTCATCTCAGCTTCAGGATCAAACGGCTCATAGGGAGACGATTCTGAAGTTGGATAAAAATGCACCGTATCCCAGCCCATCGCATCCATCTGAGCGCTCCAGCGCCCGGCCTCCTCCAGTGTTGCCGTAATCACTAAGAGTGGTCGATCGCTTGCCTGTGCCAACGTTGACGCGACAATCCCTTTGGCTAAACGAGATAAGCCACTGAGATGCAGCGTCGAATGTTGCTTGAGTTTGCTGAGCAGTTCGGTGGTGAGCGGCGATCGACCGAGTGCGCGGGTAATCGAAGAAAAAGCCATGTCGGACAGAAGATCTTAATGGGTCTTTACATTCTATCGAATTGAGTTTCTGCTGACAGACGGAAGACCAAATGCCCGAAAGTATTCACCATTGGAAGATAAACTATTACAGTCCGTTCTCTCGGCAAAGTGCCAATTTCTGGATGAATTCGTTCACCTCCGACCTGCTGATTATTCTGTTTCTGACGCTGGCAAACGGGTTATTTGTCATGTCTGAACTGGCGATCGTGTCTGCCCGCAAAGTCCGCCTTCTGCAAAGCGCGAATCAAGGCGACGCTAAAGCGAGAGTCGCCCTACGTCTAGCAGAGCAGCCGAATAATTTTTTAGCAATCGTTCAGGTCGGCATTACTTTAATTGGAATTGCGTCCGGTGCATTCGGGGAACAAGCCTTAACTCGTCGATTAGAACCATTCTTTCAATCCGTGCCCTTTCTTGCGCCGTACAGTCAAGCGCTGGCGTTTGGAATTGCCATTTTGAGCCTGACTTATCTGACGCTGATTGTCGGTGAACTCGTACCAAAACGACTCGCACTCAACTCGCCAGAAGTAATTGCAACTTGGGCAGCCGTTCCGATGAGTTTGATGGCAAAAATCGCAGCCCCGATCGTCTATTTACTCAGCACGTCTACCAATATTGCGGTTCGATTTTTGGGCATTCGTCCGTCGGATGATCCGCCTGTCACCGAAGAAGAAATCCGCGTGATGATCGAGCAAGGCACCGAAGCGGGAATGTTCGAGCAGGCAGAAGAAGACATTATGAAGCGGGTGTTTCGGCTGGGCGATCGTCGTATTAGTTCGTTGATGACTCCCCGCTTAGAGATTACCTGGATTGATCTGGAGGATTCGATCGACGAGATTCGTCGCCAGATAACAGAAAGCGCCCATGCTCGATTTCCCGTTTGTCAGGGTGGATTAGATCACTTGCTCGGTGTGGTGCAAACTTATGATCTGTTGGTTAATCTCATGTCGGGGCAGTCGCTTGAGTTTACCAGTTCGCTCCAGACTCCGGTGTTTGTGCCAGAAAGTACCCGCGCCCTGAAAGTATTGGAATTGTTTAAGCAAACCGGAACTCAGATTGCATTTGTGGTCGATGAGTATGGGGTGATTCAGGGACTGGTGACGCTGACGGATGTGTTGCAGGCGATCGTCGGAGACATTCCCACAGTTGAGGAGTTAGCAGAACCGCAAGCGATTCAGCGCGAGGATGGTTCTTGGCTACTGGATGGAATGCTGCCCATTTATCAATTCAAAGAGATTTTAGACCTTGAAGACCAAGAGCTTCCCGGAGAACAGCGAGGTAGCTATCAGACGTTGGGCGGTTTTGTGGTGATGTATTTGGGACGCATTCCCACCGCTTCGGATGCTTTCGAGTGGGAAACACTCCGGTTTGAAGTGATGGATATGGACGGCAATCGCGTGGATAAAGTTTTAGTTGAGGCTGCTAAGTCCTACGGAACAATCCAAGAGATGTAACACTTAAGCGAACAGCGCATGAATCGCTAACCAAATACAAGCAGGATTGTTGCTGGTATAGCTCACCCGATGTTTTTGGTGGGCTGGAATCAATAGATAATTTCCTGCTTTGAGATCGATCGTTCTCCCATCCTCATACATTAACTGCGCCTCACCCTGCAATAGCAACACCCATTCATCGCGGGGTTGATCGTACCATTCACCCTCCGGCGTGGTTTGTCCAGTTGAAATAATGCGTTCAACTAATAGCTGATCGGTTTCAATTAATGGCTCAAATAGTTCTCGATCGAGCGATCGCTCCCCAATCTCAAAGATGTTTCCAATCATACCTACCCTTGAATTGCTGCGATTACGACCTGAGCAAAGTTGCCCCACGTGGGTTTAATCTGAAGTCTTGCAAAACATCGCGAACAATTGAGCAAATTCCGATGATCCGCAAACCAAACCGGAGTCAGCGGCATTCGGAACGGTGCATACAAGACAGATTTTTGGGGTCGATCGAGAAAGCAAGCGTTATGCACAAAGCCTTGACCGGATTGAATATCGTTCGCATCATTGCCTGGATAAGCCCCCCAAGTCAGTTGAGGCACGCCGAAATTGGCAGCCGACCAAGCATTCACGCCGATCGCGCCATACTTCAAATTCGCAACCGCATCTTCTACGTTTGACTTCGACAAAATTACGCAGGACAAATTGCCCCAAATTTTCTCATTAGCAAAGGGAACGACACGATCAAGAAATTCTTCTGCGGTCGTCGCGTCTAAACTCACCTCAGCCAGCACTCCACAAAAAGCTTCGTTTTGTAGCGCATAATCATCCTCAATATTCGGAATGAATGTCCACGGTACAATCGCTTCCGTGCGAGTGCCGAAGATTTCAGCTTGGGGATAACGATCGAGAAATGCCTGATAGCGCTGTTGCGCCCCTGGATAGTAAGCGTTGCGACTGGGAGTTTTGGCGAGTTCTTCTCGGATTAGATCGAGGAAACGATCGCGCAGTTTCCACCCGCTTGCCGTCACAATCACCTGTGCAGCCACACAGTTAAAACTGGCATTGTTGACTACCATACTCGCGACATGACGAGCTTGATATCTTAACTCCGACTCAGACCAATCGCCGGGAACAATCAAAACCGGAGTGACACAGCCTAGCTCAGAGGTGATCGGCTTCGGCTGAGGGAGTGATTGAACGATCGCTTCATAAGTATGATGCGACCCCGTGATGTGAATGGTGTCAATTTTTGGATGCTGACAAAGAAATGCGCCGACATCAGCGCCACCATAGACAATTTGCAGAAAACCATCCGCGATTAACGGCTCAAACGCTTGCTCTAAAAATTTCCCTACATAAGCGTTGACCGGATTCATCTTCAGCAAAACGACTTGATTTTCAGCAAATAGCTTGTGAATTGCATCGAGCGGCGGCGTTGCTCCGACATTCCCCGCTCCCAAAACCAGCGCAATCCCTCCAGTTTGAGAAACCTGACGAGATTCAAAGTCCCCCACTCGTGGGGAGTTTAGGGGGCTTTCTGAGTCTTCAGCCGCACCTCGATCGAGCCAAACTTCCCCCCGAAACCCAAGCCAAAGCAATCGATCGAACCAATTATCGGGGAACGCCCGCGCAATATTATTTTCGATTTTTGCAGTTCGTCCTTCGAGTGTTCTGACGATCGCCCGCAGCATCGTCAAGGTCGCTACTGCTCCGGTCAGATATTCTTCACCTACCCACTTTGGATCAAATCCCTTCGCCTCACACGCCGCGATCGCCCACGGCTCTGCAACCGCCATCACACCATGCATACACCGCTTCAGATAATCAATCCGCGCTGCCGTTTTGACCTGGAGCCACGCAGATTTCCGGGAATTTAGTAAATCGATCGCACATTCGGTTTGGGTAAACATTTCGTAGGTCAAAATCGTAATGACTATGATATAGTTGTTAAAGTTTCGTGATCCTAATACGAAACCTGCTACTCTTGCAAGGAGAATTAAATCCCATGACCCAAGAAGGATGCTTGCGTGTCGGTCAGAGCGCACCCGATTTTGCTGCTACCGCCGTCATCGATCAAGAATTCAAAGACATTAAACTGTCTGACTATCGTGGCAAATACGTGGTGCTGTTCTTCTACCCGCTCGATTTTACCTTTGTTTGTCCGACCGAAATTACCGCCTTTAGCGATCGCCACGAAGAGTTCAAAGCGATCGGCACCGAAATCCTTGGAGTATCAGTCGATAGCGCGTTCTCGCACCTCGCTTGGATTCAAACCGATCGTAAATCGGGTGGTGTGGGCGACTTGAACTATCCATTGGTTTCAGACATCAAGAAAGAAATCAGCACCGCTTACAATGTGCTTGATCCTGAACAAGGAATTGCACTGCGCGGTCTGTTCATCATCGACAAAGATGGTGTGATTCAACACTCGACAATCAACAACTTGTCGTTCGGTCGCAGTGTGGATGAAACGCTGCGGACGCTACAAGCGATCCAATACGTACAATCGCACCCGGATGAAGTTTGCCCCGCAGGTTGGAAACCCGGTGATCAAACGATGAATCCTGATCCGGTGAAGTCGAAGGAATACTTCGCAGCGGTTTAAGCATTCTAGACAGGCTGAGTATTGCCCCTAAGATTAAGGTCTTGGGGGTTTTATTTTGCCAGTTTTATTGTTTATTGCAATCGTGCGATCGTCTCATACCAAATTGATTTTTGAGTGCGACAGATCTCGGAAGCCCCCTAAATCCCCCACGCGTGGGGGACTTCAAGCCCAATCTGTTTCGGATTCTCAAAGTCCCCCAGTATGGGGGATTTAGGGGGCGAAGGATCTGTCGCATTAATAAATTGATTCGGTATCAAATAGCCTTCTTTTGATAGACGGCATGGCTAGATCAGGAGTTCTATAACAGTTGTGATGAGATCAAACCGATAGCAATGACTGTAGAAGTTTTAAGAAAAAGCGACATGATGGCGCATTTACTGGATGCGCTAGATGCAGGGGAAGACATCGGACATTATGGGCGGTTAGTGTTTGCGATGATTGCGCGGCATTTCTTGTCGAAAGAAGAAGTGATTGAATATCTCCTGAAGGACAAAGACTGCGACGAAACCGAAGCAAAATCACTCTATGAGCAAGTTCAGGGCAAAGATTACAACCCGCCGAAGCGCGATCGTATTCTCGAATGGCAACAGCAGCAGGACTTTCCCATCTGCCCGAATTCCGATGACCCAGATGCTTGTAATGTTTACCGCGATTTAGAGTTTCCGCAGCACGTTTACGAACATATCTCAAGCTACTACGCGCATAAGGCTTAGCTACTTGTTGGGAGTGAGGAGTCTTATCCTCTACTCCCCAACTTCTAACCGCCCATACCCGGAATCAACCCGCCGCCTAGCCGTTTCAGCGCCCGATTTGCTACATCTGCATATCGCATTTCACCGCACATAATCTTGCCGAGTCGATCGGTCGCAGTCGGACGCTTCACACCCACTTTGTAGCCAATTCCCGGCACACGATAAAACAGATTCGCCAGCCGTTGTGCCCAAACCATATCGCTACCCCAGTCGCGCTGAATCGTTTCGGTGTATTGCGCCAAGGCAGATTGATCTCCATTCAACGATTGATCGATCGCTTCTGCAGCTTTCATACCGCTATACATCGAAGGACGAATCCCTTCAGCCGTCATTGGATCAACGATCGCAGCCGTTTCTCCTGCCAACACTGCATTCTGAGTATGCAGTGTTTGATCGCCATCCCAAAATACGATCGGATGCGTGTAAATCTGTGCGCCACTGGTATTAAAGCCTGCTTCCTTTGCATACTTCGACAAAGCAGCGTTGAAATCCGTGCGATCGTCCCCTCGAAATGAGGCGGTTCCAGCAGAGAATCCTTCTGCTTTCGGCAAATTCCAGATAAAGCCGTTTTTCAGCATTCCGAAGTCGAACTGAGCAGTATTGCCGATCGCTTGAGGCGCTTCCATTACCGCACCCATGCGGGTTTTGCGCTCTTTGAATCCGAGCCATTTTGCCATCGATCCTTTTGCACCGTCGGCAGCAATGAGATATTTAGCTTCTAAGGTCCCAGCCGTTGTGTTGACTTGCCAGTGATTGCCTTTAAATTCGATGCCTGTGACTGCGGTTGCATCTTGGAGTTTCGCGCCTGCTTGCTGTGCCTGCTGCATCAAATACTCATCAAACCGATCGCGCTGCACCATCCACATCGGCTCAGGTGTGTTTAGCGTTGCATTCACTGGATCGCCAAGCTTCCAGGTATAGCGAATCGAATTCACTTTACGCGAGATCACGGGGCTGAAATCGAAATCGAACCATTGAGCGATCGCAGGAGATACCCCACCGCTACAGGGTTTATAGCGGGGGAGGGCTTCTTTTTCCAGCACTAAAACAGAGCGCCCACGTTTGGCAAGATGATAGGCAGCAGTTCCTCCGGCGGGGCCTGCTCCGACAACAATACAATCAAACATATGCTGGAACCTCACTCCTACGTCAACGCTATGTAGATTATTCAAACGTTCAGCTCGTGATCCGAACTGTTTCGGTAATTCACAGAAATGCTCTGCTAGTGTACGTTAGATTCTAAAAAAATTCCGGCGTTTCCTCAGCTTAGGAGAGCAATCATCATCAAGTATTTACAAATTTCCCGATGAACTCTGTAAGGGGATGCTTGAAAAGTCTTCGATCGTTATCTCGAAGCGAAGAGACTTTCTAGATGTTTCAAACATCATCTAAGTTGCCGAATGATTTGAACGAGCAAGCTAAAAGAGTGCGAATTATCGCTCTAGCCAAGCCCGCATTTTACCCGGATTTAATAATCCGTAGGGATCAACTTTTTCTTTGAATTGAAGTTGCGCCAGATCCACCATTTTCATCCCACCATCTTCGATCAGATAAGTATGAGGATTGAAAATAAACGCGCCATTTGATTCATGATGAGCGATGATTTCATTTAATCGTTCTTCAGTCGAATACCGCACCAATTGTAGCGAAGCCGGACGCGCCGTTCCCCCGACCCTCAAAAACTCCAAGTGCATCATCACTTCATCACCATAGTGATGATACATCTCTTCTAAAAGCGTCAGATTCTTGTCATCTGGAAATAGCGTTTGTAGATAAGTAATCGACGAATCAACGCTGCGAGCATGAAGCGTTGTATGATTCCAACTGTACTCAGCTAAAGCAAATCCTTTTCCTGCATCTTCAGCATTTTTTTGATAAGAAATCTCACCACCGAATTCTTTTACAAATTCATTGAGCGGCTCTAAACAAGTCTCAGAAACAATCAAAAGCGCACAACTTTTTCTGCTCGGAATATAGCTTTTCAATGCCGCGAAATAGTTCGGAATGGGATCAGCGCAAATGCACACCAATTTTTTGATCATGCCGTCCGCATCGCTGAGAGATTGCCCAAATCGAGCCGCGCTCATAAAATTCGAAAAGGTCACAATCACTTCTGCCCAAGGATAAGCAGGCGCAAGCGGAATCTCTAGTTCCGTGATAATTCCATTCGTGCCATACGCATGAGCGACTTGGTACACATCATCCCCGCGTAAGTCCAGCACTCTTGGCTGATCTTCCATCGTCACTACTCGCACCGCCAGAAGATTGCCCCGATCGCGCAGTTGTCCATAAGTCACCGAGCCAATTCCGCCGCTACCGCCACCGATAAACCCGCCGATCGTGGCGGTGCGATAGGTGGACGGAGCCATGCGAATTTCCCAGCCGATCTCGCGGGTTTGTTTGTCGATCGCCGCTAGTTTCGCACCTGCCTCGACTCGCAGCAAACCAGGCTTCATCCATTTCACTGCGGTCATTCGAGTTAAATCCAGAATCACGCCGCCTTCGAGTGGAATACATTGCCCGTAGTTTCCGGTTCCCGCACCCCGCACGGTGAGGGGAACGCGATATCGAACACACGCCTGCGCCACTTGTAACACTTCTGCTTCATTCACTGGACGCACTACCACATCGCCGAATTTGTCCTGCAATTGAGGCTGCAAAACTGGGCTGAAATGATAGTAATCCTGCGAGAGTTTTGCGACTTGGCTTGGCTCGGTGATGAGATCAAGTCCTGCCAAATCTGCTAAAACCGATGCGATCGCGTTAGAAGTGGTTGTGGTCATGCCGCTGTCCTCATAGTCTTGTTTCTGACTATAAAGGGATTTTTCGCTTTCAACTGTACTTGCGATCGCAAAATTTCTAATAAAAAACCCTGATCCGAAGACCAGGGTAAATAATCAGGGTGCATCTACCACTCCACTATTCCCAAAGTGGGAGAGCTATCCGGAGGATTCGCAAAATTTCTAATAAAAAACCCTGATCCGAAGACCAGGGCAAATAATCAGGGTGCATCTACCACTCCACTATTCCCAAAGTGGGAGAGCTATCCGGAAGAATTAGCGACGTTTTTGAGATTTAAATCGACGATCTCGCTCTCTTTGAGGAGCCTGAGACGATTTACCGAATGCAGCGTTGTAGATTTTCTCGTTTGCCTCGGCAGATTTGAATAGATCAACGATTGGATTCGGATAATCCACGCCTAAGCGCACGTTAAATCGCTGCTGCTCCACAGGCAAAAGTTTCCAAGGCTCATGAACTTTAGCAGCGGGAACCTCTTTCAGCGCTGGGAGCCAGTGTTTCACATAAGAGCCGTCTGGGTCGTAGTCCTTCGATTGCTTGATGATGTTGAAAAACCGAAATCCCCGCGCATCATTTCCGACTCCTGCGGTGTAGTTCCAGTTGCCCCAATTGCTACAGACATCGTAATCAATCAG
Organism: Cyanobacteria bacterium FACHB-DQ100; assembly: GCA_014695195.1. NCBI lineage: Bacteria > Bacillati > Cyanobacteriota > Cyanobacteria bacterium FACHB-DQ100. The sequence goes on from JACJNW010000044.1 coordinate 131,094, forward strand.
TTGAGACTCGAACCATTCTGCGCCCCACTGCCAATTGATTCCCAAATTTTTTGTGAGAAAGCTGGCGACATTTTGCCGTCCTCGATTCGACATAAATCCGGTCGCGGCAATTTCCTGCATATTCGCATCTACAAGCGGAAAACCTGTTTTCCCTTCGCGCCAAAGTTCAAACCGCTCGACATCTTCTTTCCACGCGATCGGAATCCGTTGCAAGCCCGATCGATAAAAGATACGATCGCCATGTTTCGCCACAATAAACCGAAAGTAATCGCGCCACAGCAATTCAAAAATCAGCCAGTAAGTTGAGTCGTTCCGCACCCGCTTCGATTCATAGTCTTGAACTTGCGAATAGATGTAGCGCGGCGACAAACATCCCAAGGCTAACCATGCTGAGAACTTAGAAGAGTAATCGACTCCCAGCATTCCGTTGCGCGTTTCTTTGTAAGCCTTGAGTGCATCTTGATTCCAGAAATACTCCTGAAGCCGAGCCTTTCCCGCTGTTTCACCGCCCTTGTACGGAATCATGTCTCTCGGATCTGGTTCTGGTGCTTCGAGTCCAAACACACTCAACGCTGGAATCTCACCTGAACTAATCTCCGGCAATTGCGGCAGTCGCTCTGGAGTCGGAAACACTTCGTACACAGTCGAAGACTTCTCAACCTGCTTGCGGAAACTCGTAAACAGTTCTGGAGTCTCGCTAATCTCGAATGGCAAATCATCACGATGATAAAGCGTCTGTCCCCAAAATTCTTGGGTTGAGACACCGATCGCTCTCAACGCCTCACTTAATGTCTTTTCAACCTCCGTTTCTTCGGAAGTAACTTCGTGATAGTAATAAACCAATTCAACGTTCAATTCTTTGGCGATCGCCGGAATCACTTCTTCGGCTTTCCCTTGCCGCACAATCAAATCGCTGCCGAGCGATCGTAAATTCTCACGCAAGTCCGCAACGCTTTCGAGCAGAAACTGCGCTCGGATTGCCCCAGTTTTGGGAAATCCATACGGAGTCGTGCCAAACTGTCTCGGCTCAAAACAATAAACTGGAATAACACTTGCACCGGATCGAACTGCTTTGACTAACGGTTCATGATCATGAATCCGTAGATCATTGCGATACCAAATAATAATCCGCTTCTCTGCCACGATCGAGTCTTGTAAACGCTTCACGTCGATCGTAACGTTTCTAAACAAGAGCGCGACCGCCAAGTGGACGATCGCGCTCTAAATATCGGCTCCCTACTGACCGAAGTTTTAGCTGACAAACACAGGAATACTGGCTAACACTGAAGCCAAAAGACTCGGAATCAATTGCATTGCAAACTGAAGCACAAAAATCGCCAAGATTGCCGAAAAATCAATCCCACCTAACGGTGGAATAATGCGACGAAAGAGGTTCAAATACGGATCAGTCAACTGGCTTAACACTGCGAAGGGCTGTTTATACCAGTCGATATTTGGGAACCAACTGAGCAAGATGCGGATAATCAGCAATGCAAAGTAAATTCCCAGAAATTGATTGATCGTTGTAATAAGCAAAATGGCTGGATTCATATCCTTTCCGTTTCCTTCTAATGTAGGGATCTACGATTCGCTCTCAGAACAGTTTAAGCGATCTTTTTTGTTCTTGTACTCTTGCTGCGGAGGCACGTCATTCTTCGCGGGTGGTTTCTCGCGCTCCGGGCAAATCGTTCTCAATCGCACGTCCATTCACGTTGCCTAACTGCTGACGCACATCGTCGATCGCATCATTCAGTTGAGCAATCTTATCCTCTAAACCTCGACGCGCTAATTCAATATTTTGCTCGGTTGAGGGACGCATCCGGCGTTTTGGCTTGGGGAGTTCTGATTTGGCTTGAGTGTCTTCGGTTTCTTCTGCAAATCGTTGCGCGGTTACGACCGAGCCGATAATCCCGCCAACAATGCCACCGACGATCGCACCCAGAACAAATCCACCAGAAAAATTATCTTGTTGACTCATACGGCGATCGTTCCTCAAACTCTATAAGACTTCTATTGTATCGATCCTCAAGTCCCAAAGATCCGATCGCCCGCATCTCCCAAGCCAGGGACAATAAACCCGCGATCGTTCAGCACTTCATCAATCCCCGCCGTGTAAATGCTCAAACTTGGATAAGCCGCACCTAATTTTTGCAGGGCAGGTGGAGCTGCAACGACTGCAACAATTCGCACAAATGCCGGATCAATTCCACGCTGAGTTAATTCTTCCATCGCTCGAATTGAGCTTCCACCCGTTGCCAGCATCGGATCAACGATCAAAACTCGCGTTTGCGGATCAAAGCGATCGGGCAATTTATTCAAGTAGCAACTCGCTTCGAGCGTTTCTTCATTTCGCACCAGTCCCAGATGGTAGATCGATGCTAAGGGTAACAACGACTGTGCGCCATTCAGCAAACCGAGTCCAGCCCGCAGAATCGGTACGATCACGATCGGAACTTCAGAATTGACAAAGGTTGCCGGACAGGGAGCGAGAGGAGTTTCGATCGTGGTGTCGATCGTTGGCAACCATTCGCGCACGGCTTCATACGTGAGCCACCGTCCTAATTCTGTGATTGCACTGCGAAATATCGTTGAGGGTGTTTCAGCATTCCGAGCGACACCAAGCCAATGTTTGATCAGGGGATGGGGTGGAACGTATACACGCAGTTGCGGACTCATAAGCGCTCATCTTGAATAATCTGAATCATCATACTCCTTACTGCTTCAATATTTTCGGTGATAGGTTGAAAAATTGCGCGATCGTCGCTGTCGATTTTATTGAAATACTTTCTCATTAGTGTTGACAAAGTTTTTCAACAAGCCGTATAGTAATTTTCAGTGTTCTCCTCTCTAGAGGATCGGCGGGCGCAAACAACGATGAGTTTTGCGTCCGATTTTTTTATCTATTAAATTTATTAACAAGACGCGCAGGGCGAATAGCACTTAGCTTCCAGAAATTGGAGTCAAATTGTTAATCAGTTTGTGAGATGAGCCGCTACTCTAGCAGCACGATCGGTAGACAGGTCTGAAAGGTTCTAAAATCCTGATCTGTTGTAAAGATAGAATCGTTGCGACGATAGGCAACAGCACAAATTAGAAAATCCGTATTCGAGCCTTGAATTCCATTGCGGCGGCAGGTGTTGAAAAATTCAGCAGCGGTTTCGTAGTCGTCTCGGAGAACCATTACGTCTGGAAAAGCTCGAAGATAGTCGCGTAGTCGCCTGAACTGTTCAATTGTGCGAAGCCCGGAGAGAATTTCTTGGCGAATGGCTCCGAGAATGCTGACCTCATCTTCAGTGATGAGTGTGCGAAGTCGATCGACGATTTCGGAATCAGGAGCATTACGACGCAAAGCCAGTGACCAAACAGAAGTATCAACAATTACGCTCATGGAGTTTGGCGTTGAGCTTTGTAGTCATAACTTTCTTCGTAGTCGATCGTTCCAAATAACTCGACGATTTTGCGACGTTGGCGGCGTTGAATGTACTCGCGTAGAGCGGTTTCGATGACAGATTCTAGGTTCTGCTGTTCATCGAGTGCCAATGCTTCCTGAATTAGAGATTCATCCAGATTGAGCGAGTGAGTCATTGCTACTAGCGATGTTGTGATTGCTCTATCTTATCTGTGTTTCAAGACTGAGATTCGGATGATTGGAGGTTTTGAATTTCGGTGAATGGTAACAACAAAGTGCTTTCAATTTTCTCACGCACACCGCGACTAACATAGCAATCGCTATTAAGGCAATCAATTAATAATTTATTGGCATCATTATACTTTTTCTTCATCTTAATCTGCTCTCCCTGCATTTTCAAATTTTGAAAGTCAAATCGCCAGTAAAGAGCGATATTACGCTCCTGAACAATCACAGATCTCATCTGATCAACAACTACTAGTCTTTCTCTATATTTCGCTTCATCACTACCATGCAGTTCAATTATTTGTTGTAGAAATGGTTGAAGTTTTTGGTGAAGTTGTGGAGACAGCAGGCTGATAAAATTGGCTTGTTTTACAAAGATAACTGCTGGAGAAAGAACATTTTGGGACTCGTCATCCCTTCTAACTTGTATATCAGTGTTCTGAAAGTCACTACAAGATGCCCAGTAAACGCAACCATCCAGCAAGTTATCAAGAAGAAGTTCACTATGAGCAATAGACTCTGCATCTGGGCATGGCACATCAAATAATCGATGGTCAATAAGTCTTCCAATTTCGAGGATGTTTTCATCCATAGCGATAGAAAGCAATCGATCAATGGAGTGAAGCTCCGCATCACCAAGTGCGAAATAGAAGGCGCGAATAGCTGGCAGTTTGTATGGTGCTGCCACTGAGTTAGCTTTTTGTGCAACCCAAGCTAAAAATTGTTGAAGCTTTTCATCTTTAGATGCGCTTGTATCAATCTTTTTCTTCATCATCAGGAGCAATTCATCTGCCTGCCGTATCATCCCTGCGGTTAACAAAAATACTTCTCTCCAACGTCGATCAAAAACATGATCAACTAATTTTGAATAGGCAGTTTTCTCTTTGATTTCCCTTGCAGCAAAATACTCTTGAAATGTGAGGTGCGAGAAAGAATAAATTCCTTTCGCTCGCTCTATTAATAAACCATGCTGCGCTTCAATTGAATTTAAAACCACTTCACTATCCAAGCGCAACATCTCCTCATTATCGGCAGCGTTTGGTAAGTTACGAATGAAACTTGCAATGTATGCCTCAATTGTCTTCTTCTTAAGAAAATACTCCTTCTTCTCGAAGGCTTTTAGTGCAATCTCACCCAGAAGATTCTGCTTAACATGTAAGGATAATTTCTTATAGACTTGCTTCCGTTCAATGTTGCGCTTGACATCCCATTTTTTCATCAAAACGTCTACGCCGTCTTGATAAAGTTCTGATCGATTCGCTGAAAAATCTCCTGAATCTTCAAATACTAAGCACAAAAGTGTTAACAAGAGTGGGCTGGTAGCGAGTTCCTGGATTGGTGGATGAGCTTTTAGCTGCTCAAGAAAGCGGTCTGCTTTCACCTCATCTTCTCTAGTCTGAAACCATCTATTAGTAAAATATGCAATCTGCTCATTATCAAAATCAGCCACTTCGATTTCTGTAAATTGCTCAAACGTATATTCACGGGCAGCAATTCGACAAGTCACAACAAATTGATTGCGATGGTAACGCTCTGAAAGCCTCTGAATCTGTCGCAGAACATGAGAAACATCAGTTTCTCGAACCTCATCCAAGCCATCAAGAAGAATCAGCGCATTTCCACGATCGAGCAATTCACGAATTGTCTCTGGCTCATCACATTCGAGATACAAACCAATATATTTAAGGAGATCAGGACGTTCTTCAATCTCAGCAAACTCTTTTAAGGTGATGAAGATTGGGACTTGCTGCGGTTGAAACCTTCCACCGATACACTGAATTGCCAGATGTTTGAGAAACGTAGTTTTGCCCGCCCCAGGCTTTCCTAAAATCATCAGTTTGCTATATTGCTCAACCGCTTTTAACCCCGGAATTGGTTTACCTTTCACTGCTCCCAAGCTAAACCTTTCTACGTTCTCGGCTGAGACAGTTTGCAACAGTTCTGATAGCTCTAACCGTCTGCGTCCAGTGATTTTCTCCAGGATGTTAACGTTCGTATAAATGTCATCCAAACCGATCGGTTGCGACATATCCAATACGCGCATCGTGCCACAACGCTTTTGCAAATGTGGTCTGATGTGATCGCGAAACTTCTGAACCATACCCATTGAAGTGTCGCTCATTCCATCTGGAGCAATCGATTGAGCAGCGATTCCTGTAATTTCTTCCCAATTTAAGCCAAGCTTCTCGCAAAGTTTGACGAAAATCCGTCGATCAACCTTTTCTCCTCGGCAAAACTTCTTTGACGTTGCTGGTTGACAAATATCGCCGCCCAATTCTTCTTGACTTAATTTTTGATGAGTCAGTGCATGAGCAATTTGCTCAACGCCCACGCAACACGCTTGCAGCGATCGACTTGCCATACTCTCTGACCAGCACAATGCCCAATTTTACCATCTCATTCAAAGTTATCCCCAAGTCAACCCAAACTCATCCAGGTGAGAACCCTTGTAGAGCCTGAACTTTAGCTTCATCTCCCTGATAGTAAGAGTGTCAATTACAGCCTGATGGTTATGCACAAATCGACACCTTCTCTCTTTCAACAGGTCTTCTTCACCGTCGTTGCATTCACGCTGCTATCCGGTGGTGGAGCGATTAGCCTCGCAAGTCAATCCGAACTCACTCCAGAACAATCTCGTATTCTCGAAACGCTTGATACCACCTGGAAGATTGGCATCGGCACAATTTTTGGGCTTCTTGGCAGTCAAACACCGACATTACTCAACCCAAAACTTGAGACAGATGGGGATGAAGCAGATGAATCACATTCTTAGTAGGGCTGTGTACCCTCCTCTCTAGAGGATCGACGGGCGCAAGAACGATGAGTTTTGCGTCCGATTTTTTATCTATGAACAAGAGACGAAGGGCGAATAGCGCTTAGTTTCCAGGAATTGGAGTCGAATTGTTAATCAGTTTGTGAGATGAGCCGCTACTCTAGCCGCACGATCAGGAGACAGGTTTGAGAGATTCTGAAATCCTGATCCGTTTTAGAAATAGAACTGTTGCGGCGATGGACAACAGCACAAATTAGTTAGAAAATCTGTATTCGAGCCTTGAATCCCATTACGGCGGCAGGTGTTAACGGATGAGACGGAAATCCCCTCCCTGCTTCGCGGCTACCGTGTACACACAAGTCGTAACTCGCTTCGTTTGAGTCGGCTTTAGCCCCCTAAATCCCCCAAAATGGGGGACTTTGAGCTCGGAGTTTTGGATCGAAGTCCCCCATTCATGGGGGATTTAGGGGGCAGAGGATTTCTGCGGTAACAGATCAATCAACTTGTGTGTACACGGTAGCTGCTTCGCGGAGGAAAGAGGGATGAGATGTTGCGGCAATGACAAATCGATGTCTTGAACAATGTGAAGCATTACTGAGTCCAGGACAAAAAGTGAGAACCTCTCTCATTACTTAACTCTCGCTCTCATCCTGACGCTTCTAGCCCGTTACGACCTCAGCCGATCGACGCGCTTGCACTTCCAGATAAACAAGCAGGGCATTCACATCAGCCGGATTCACGCCTCCAATTCGGGAGGCTTGCCCGATCGTCAGAGGGCGCACTTTAGACAGCTTTTCTCGCGCCTCCTTGGAAAGCGTTTCAATCTCGTTGTAATTTAGCGTTTCTGGAAGTTTGCGATTTTCTTGTCGGCTGATTTGTTCGATCTGATGTTGCTGGCGTTGAATATAGCCTGAATATTTGATATCAATTTCAGCGCCTTCTTTCTCAAACTCGTTTAAGTTCGCATTCCCTAAACCATAACGATGGAGATCAGCATAGTGAAACCCAGGACGACGCAAAAGATCGGCAAGCGTGATTGATCCTTTAATTGCTTGTTGTGTATTTTGTGCGATCGCTTTCCCGATTTCGTCATGTTCTTTGACTCGCGTTTCGTGCAATCGCTCTTTCTCTGCGGCGATGTTTTCTTGCTTTTGAGTAAACAATGCCCAGCGTCGATCGTCGATTAATCCTATTTCGCGCCCTAACGGGGTTAGGCGTTGATCGGCGTTGTCTGAGCGTAAGATCAATCGATACTCCGATCGGGAAGTCAACATCCGATAAGGCTCACGCAGATCCTTGGTGCAAAGATCATCGATCAGGGTTCCGATATAGCTCTGTTCACGCGGGAAGATCACCATTTCTTGATTGCGGCAGAATCGTGCGGCATTAATTCCAGCCACTAACCCTTGAGTCGCTGCCTCTTCATAACCCGTTGTGCCGTTGATTTGACCTGCACAAAATAGACCGTTGATCTTCTTCGTCATCAAAGTTGGGTAACACTGCGTTGCTGGAAGATAGTCATACTCCACTGCATAAGCAGGACGCAGCATCGCGCAGTTTTCTAAACCGGGGAGCGATCGCAGCATTTGCAGTTGAATTTTCTCAGGCAGTCCGGTTGAAAAGCCTTGAATATACAGTTCTGGAATGTCGCGTCCTTCTGGCTCGATAAAGATTTGATGGCTCTCTTTGTCGGCAAATCGCACGATCTTATCTTCAATACTGGGACAGTATCGAGGCCCCTTCGCATCCACCCAACCTCCATACACAGGTGATAGATGCAAATTCTCGCGGATAATCCGGTGAGTTTCGGCAGTGGTGCGCGTCAAATGACAATCCATCGGTTCGCGTTCGACCCAAACTTCTGGATCGAAGCTAAACCAGCGCACTTCTGGATCGCTCGGTTGGCGTTCTAGGACATCGAAGTTTACCGATCGGCGATCGACCCGCGCAGGTGTGCCTGTTTTTAACCGTCCGGTTTCAAAGCCGAAGCGATTCAGCGTCTCGGTTAAGCCGATCGCCGCAAACTCTCCCGCACGTCCCGCGTCCATCGACTTGTTGCCGACCCAAATCTTGCCGCCGAGAAACGTTCCGGTCGTCAGCACAACCGCTTTGCACTCAAACGCCACACCGAAGTAAGTCTCAACGCCGATCACTTCATCGTTTGCGTTCAATACCAGATCCGTCGCCATGCCTTCTCGGATCGTCAGATTTTCCTCATTCTCAACGATATTCTTCATCACGGAGGCATATTCGCGCTTGTCGGTTTGCGCTCGTAATGCCCACACCGCAGGGCCACGCGACGAATTGAGAATTCGCTTTTGCAGATACGTGCGATCGGCGATTTTGCCAATCTCGCCGCCGAGGGCATCTGCTTCATGGACAAGCTGAGATTTTGCCGGGCCGCCAACTGCTGGATTACAAGGTTGCCAAGCGATTTTGTCGAGATTCAAAGTGAGCAGCAATGTCCGACAGCCTAAGCGTGCAGTCGCAAGCGCCGCCTCGCAGCCCGCGTGTCCGGCTCCCACAACGACAACATCATACGCATCAAGAAACTCTACGCTCATAACTCTCTCGGACGATCGGTGCAATCTCTATTCTAGAGGGCAAGTTGAAACTCAAGCAGGATACCGGAAATCTTAGGGAAATCTAGAATTAGGCATAAAAATAAGATACCGTATAAGTACAAGCGTCCTATGAATATGATGGCTGACCTCTCTCCTCCTAAACAGAAGCTGTTAGATTGGCTCGAAGACCACATCGATCGCTATCACTCTGTACCGTCTTACGATGAAATGGCAGTCGCATTAGGCTACAAGTCAAAAGACACAATCCGCTACCATCTAGCGGATTTGAGAGATGCAGGCTACGTGGCTTGGAGAGAAGGAGCCGTAAAGTCACTGATCATTTGCAAGCCACGATCGCGCAACATTCCGATTCTGGGTGTAATTGCAGCAGGCGGACTGGTCGAAACTTTTGCAGAGTCAGAAATTGAAGAATATGTCGATGTTTCTACCTTGCCGCATTTCGCTGGAAAACGCCGGCAGCAGATGAGTCAGTATTTTGCGCTACGGGTTCGAGGAGACAGCATGATCGGAGCCGCGATCGCAGATAACGATGTGGTAATTCTGAGAAAAGAACCGGAACCCCGCACAATCAAAAACGGCGATATTGTCGCAGCCCGATTTGAAACACAAACGACCTTAAAGCATTTGTTTTGGAGCGGTGATCAGATCTTCTTGCAACCTGCAAATCCAAGCTATCCCGTCATTGAGAAACAAGCGGACGAAGTGACGATCGAAGGCGTATTCGTCGGCTTGGTACGCGGTTTGGTTTAACTGGAAATCACCTTCTGTTTAGCCCCCAGGGTAGAGATTCCCCTAATTTGAAACTGAAACAATAGAACCATCTGTCTCAAAGTGAATTCTATGACTTTCAGTTTCTTTGATTTAATCTGGGTATTCTTCATTTTTTCTTCACTGCAACCGCTATGGCAACGGCGGCAAACTGAAACGAGACGGTACAACACGCTCAAAGACATCGAACGTAAGCGCAATAGCCGTGTGATTCTGCTGGTGCATCGTCAAGAGTCGATTAGCCTGTTGGGAATTCCGCTCTCTCGCTACATCACGATCGAAGACTCTGAACAAATCCTGCGGGCAATTCGCCTCACGCCGGCGGATGTACCGATCGATCTGATTCTGCATACGCCCGGTGGACTGGTACTTGCAACCGAACAGATCGCACGCGCTCTGATTCGCCACCCTGCAAAAGTCACCGTGTACGTGCCGCACTATGCAATGAGCGGTGGAACGATGTTAGCGTTGGCAGCAGACGAAATTGTGATGGATGCTAATGCGGTGTTAGGCCCCGTTGATCCGCAGTTGGGCAACTTCCCCGCAGCCAGCGTTTTGAAAGTTGTAGAAGATAAGCCGATCGGAGACATCGACGATCAAACGTTAATCATGGCGGACTTGTCGCGCAAAGCGATCGCGCAAGTTCAGCGCTTTGTTCGTACCTTACTTAACGACACAGTTCCGAATCCAAAGATTGCGTCTGAGAAGGTAGAAGCGGTGATCGATGCGCTCACCACCGGAAGAGTTACACACGATTATCCGATTACCGTGGAAGAGGCTTCAGAGCTTGGATTGCCGATCACCGTCGGACTCGATCGCGAAATCTACGATCTGATGGAACTGTATCCGCAGCCTCAAGGCGGTCGCCCTTCGGTGCAATACATTCCGCTACCGTATGAGCGCCGTCCTTCCTTGCCAGAGCCGAAAGGAAGACCGCTCCCAGAAGCAGCACGGCTTCGCGATTAATCGAGCTGGCGTTAATCTCTGCCTTTCTTGAAGTGCCCTTGTGCGATCGCATCGGAATTGATGCGATCGCATTTTTTACCCAAACATTACTAGCTGCAAATTCAAGTGCTCACCTTAAACATTTGCACCGATTGTTCCAGTGATTTCGCAACGCTGACCGTTTCTCTGAGTGAACTTGAAACGTCAAGCGATGAACTTGAGGTATGTTTCGCCACTTGAGCGATCGTAGTCATCAACTGCGACACCGTATCTGAGGTACTTACCTGTGACACGGTTGCTTCCGAAATCGATTGCACAATCTGATCAATCTGTTGCGACACCTGCATAATCTGCTCTAAGCTCTGTTTCGCCGATTCCACGGAATGACTCCCCGTCAACACCTGAGCGGTACTCTTCTCCATCGCGTTTACCATCTCGACCGTTTCTTGCTGAATCGTCGTCACCAACTGCGAAATCTCATGCGTTGCCGCAGAAGCCCGACCCGCAAGAGCGCTCACTTCTTCTGCGATCGTGGCAAATCCCTGATGTTCCTCGGTACGGCTCGCTTCAATTCCAGCATTTACCGCCAACACATTCGTCTGCGTTTCGATCTGATTGATTAACAACACAGCTTTTGAGATTTGCTGAGCAGATTCTCCCAGCCGTTTCACCTTTTTCGCCGCTTCGCTAATCGATTGCTTTAGCTCGTCCATGCTCTCAGCCGTTTGATTCACGGCGAACTTACCCGCTTGTGCCGTCAGCGCTGCGGTATGACTCACTTCGGCAGCCTGCTTGGCGCGTTCTGCAACCGTGTGAATCGATCGCACCATCTGATCAAGACATCTCAGCGTCACTTGAGTTTCTTCCGCTTGCTTGAGCGCATCTTCAGACAGCGATCGCACCGCAACCTCATGCTGGCTCAACGAAGCATTGACTTCTAAAGCACTATGTTTGACTTGTTTCACAATGCGTTGGAGGCTTTCGACGATCGTATTAAAAAAGTCGGCCACGGTACCAATCTCTGCACCGCTCACGGTTGCCCGGACGGTTAAATCGCCGTGTGCCGCTTGTTCTGCTTGCTGCATCAGTTCGAGCAGTTGCGCTTGCAAAACTTCTCGCTGCGCTTGACGGTCTTGAGCTAGAGCGGCTTGGGCTTGCGCTGCTTCACGCTCAGCCGCTAACTTGACTTGCTCGATCGCGTATGCCAGATGCAAAGCAATTTGCATAAATAAACTGATCTCCGAGGGTTGCCACTGACGCGGCGCGCTGCATTGATGCACGACCAGCAATCCGATTAAGTTGCCTTCCACCACCATTGGCGCAACGATATTCGCTTTCACCTCGAAGGGTTCTAACTGTCCCCGGTAACATGGATCAAGATCCGCTTCAGCAATGTTTGGAATTGCATGAACCCGACCGGCGCGATACTTTTCGACATAGTGTTCTGCAAAACAAGGATCAGCAATTCTCGCGCCGAGCGCTGCTGGAAACTGCATTGCGACCGATTCAGCAATCACGCTGCCTTGCCAGTTCTCGTCAAAGAGGTAGACGATCGCACGATCGACATTCAGCAGATACCGAACCTCTTGAACTCCGGTTTGGACAATCTGATCAAAATCAATCGATTTGCGAATGTTGAAGGCGGCCTGATTAAGCTGCTGTAGCTGATCTACGTTTTTCGATTGTTCGCGCATCGAGTGTTCGATCGTTTCTGCCATGTGATCAATCACTTGACCAAACGCTGCAATCTCGTCGCTGCCTTTGACATTTAGTCGGGTGCTGAAATCGCCGTCTGAAAGTTTCCGCACCCGATTTTTCATCAGACTGATGCGACGAGTTAAAGCATTGGCAAGCAGGATGGCGATGAATCCAGAGGCGATCGCGGTTCCGCTACTCATGAGCAACACCCACAGGCGCGAAGGTTCCGAAATCTGCTCGGCAGGAGCGCTGAGAATAATGCGCCAGTTCAGCTCCGGTAGCTGCTCGATTGGGGCGATCGGGGCTTGAGTCAGAAACAAACGGCGCTGTGTTTGGTCGTTTGTCCAGAACTTACTTTGTAGAGTGCGTGAATCGGCAAAGCTGTTTAGGGCGCTTGAATTTGAGTTGGAAGCAATTACAAAGCGATTGGCACCATCAGCAATGCTATAGGACTGCGGCGCTATGGAAACGAGGTCTGCAAGGTTACGAGTGGGTAGAGTGGCTCGGACGATCGCAATAGTTTTTCCGGTCGTACTCTCTTGGATAGGTTGGCTGAAATACAGCACCGTCTGGTTTTCATTTTCGGTCGCAGCACTCACGCTCACTCGATTCGCTTTGAGTGCTGCCTGAAAGTAAGACTCTTGCGCTTGGTTAGGGATGATCTGCGGCTGAGTTTGCAGCAGAGCAGTTCCGTTTAGATCGAATATCACAATGTTGCTATAAGCGCTATAAGCCTGAGTTGCTCGATCGAGCGCAATGGCGCGATCGGCGGGAAGCAAGCTATCCCAAACTTTCGCATCATTCAGCATGGGAAGCGTTGCGATCGTGCTAATTTCTGCCTGTCGCTGCTTAATATAGTATCGGACGGCATCGCTCGTCATTCTGGCGCTGAGTTGCTGAAGCTCGATCGCTTGATTGACAGCATGATCGTTTAATCGATAGCTCACAACCCCCACCGCTAAAGTCGGCAGCATTCCAAGCGCGATCGCGATCGCAGCGACTTGATGTCTAAAGCTCAGGGGGCTAAAGCGGGATGACAGCGGGTTGGATGACTTTGAGGATTGGGCAGTTCCTTCTGCTGCATCAGCTGACGCAGCAGGAACAAAGCGCTGGAGCGAATCAATTTTGAACATAGTACAGGCATTCCTTAGAACGAATTCAGGAACAGAATCCACGCTGGGGTCTGAAGTGACGAATTGAATTCAGTATTTCTACGGTTTCCATTCGTTAGCAGAGATTGTGTCACTAATGCCTTACTCTGTCGAGAGTTTTTAGCGCATTCTTTTTCCAACTTCACTCTATAGACAATTTAGAAAAAAACTGTTATGCGACTTCGATCGTCTTGGGATCGCAGATTAAACAAACCCTGGATCTACCCTCACCCTAGCTCTCTCCTGCAGGAGGGGGAAACAGGAGTCTAGCTCCCTTCTCCCCAGCAGACCTGTTTCATTCTCCTCAAATGATTTTCTCATCTGCGTTCTAACCGATTTGCCCTCATTCCCAACCCTTCTCCCGCTACGGTGTATACACATCTCTTTCTCGCTGCGTTTGAGTCAGCTCCCTAAATCCCCCACTCGTGGGGGGCTTTGAAGTCAAAGCTTCGGATCGAAGTCCCCCAGAATGGGGGATTTAGGGGGCTGAGGCCGATGACAACGAAGTGAGAAGAAGATGTGTATACACCGTAGTCCGCCATGCGGTAGGGAGTGTCAAGTTTAGTGAGGCTTGTCTACTTAGCTTCACCCGGATCAAAGCATCTTATGGACTGAGTAAGATCAATTGCTGTGATTGCAGCGATCGTACCAACTCCAATGAAAGCGAAACTTCAGAGAGAATGTCTTTCACAGATCGCGTTTGATTGCCGTCGCAAGCCTTGAGAAATGCAAACTCATCCTCGGACAAGTTAATGATTTGGTAGTCGTAGTTAAACAAACAGCGACTTTCCCAACCATCCATACAAGGGCTCCGCTCAGGAATAGCATTCAACAGCGCTTCGTCGGAACTCCAGTCCGATCGCGGTAACTCTCCTTTACTCAGAAAGAATTCATAGTGAGTCACGGACTCTGGATCGAGCAGTTCAATCAAGCGGTATCGTTCTCGATCGCTCAGGTGTTCTGCCCGTTCTAATAATTCGGGATGATTGAACAATCGCGACGCTTCCCACTGACGCGGATTAGAAAAGCCCAGGAATTCTAAGCCCGAAGCATCAATCAACTCAAACAATGTATGAATGTTGTAATCGACTTCTTGCGGATGCACATACATATCGGCAAAACATTCATCTCGCGTGTTTTCCATCGACCAGCGCTCCTGCTCCCGGCGCACCAGACGATTATTCGGAGGCAACGACGCGAAAAGTTGTCGCCCGATCGCGACTCCTTCCCGGTAATTCGAGCGATCAGACTGCAACAGCGCGATCGCTTCTTGCATTAGTTGAATTTCATGTCGTCCCAATTCTGAATACACAAAGATGTGCATCAATCCACCGGGCGCAAGTTTGGCAGAGAGCGATCGAATCCCCCGAATCGGATCGGGTAAATGGTGCAGAACTCCAACGCAGTTGATTAAGTCAAACTGTCCTGACAATTGATCCGCATCGTAAAGGCTGAGGTGATGGAACTCGACACGATCGGCTCCCGATCGTTGACAGCGTTCTTGTGCAACCGACAAAGCTCCCGAACTCAGATCAATTCCAGTGACATGAG
Source organism: Cyanobacteria bacterium FACHB-DQ100 (assembly GCA_014695195.1). NCBI lineage: Bacteria > Bacillati > Cyanobacteriota > Cyanobacteria bacterium FACHB-DQ100. Next base: position 146,199 of record JACJNW010000044.1, read on the forward strand.
CCTGGGGATTTAAGTGAACGAGATATTCAGTCCCTACACCTGTTCCACAGCCTGCGTCTAAAATTCGGACATCTTGGCGAGTTGGTTTTTGTCCGGTGCAAAAACTGTAAGCAGCAAGCCAATTCCAGCGCCAGTTATATCCGGGCGGTGGCTCATCTAATAAAGGCTCTGGGGGAAAAGGATACGTATTATAAAGCGCAGCAACCGCAGCACTAATCGTTTGAGAGTCTGACATAGTTAGGAAAAATCACAGCAAGCCGATATAGATCTAGTCTCTCATTCGATGCGCCCCTGTGACGGGAAACCGTCCTGTTGCGAATCGATCGAGATTTGCCACAATGGACGTAAGCGGAACCGATCAGGCTACACAAAAAATCATGGATAACAATAATTGGATCACGCAGCTTCTGATGTTGGGTGTGGGGACAACTTCTCTGGTTACCGAAAGACTCAAACAAGTGGGTGATCAGTGGGTAAAAGACGGCAAGCTAGACCCTGAGCAAGCAAAGGGCTTTGTTGATGATTTGATGACTCAATTGAAAACCGAGCAGGGCGGATTTGAAGCTCAGATGCAGCGTCAGCTTCGCAATATGCTGATGGATCTCGGTGTACCGCGTCAAGCCGAGATGGATGAATTGCGGGGACGACTCGATCGCTTAGAACGCCAACTGCGCGATTTAGAAAATAAGCTCTGGAAATAGTGTCAGAATTAGAAAGCACATTCGAGAGGACTGATCGATGAGAGAGATTTTGATCAGTTTTGGTGTAATGGTGGTTTGCGTAGTGCTGCTGATTGTGGCACAAGTAACGGGTTCGCGGGACAGTGCGATCGCGGCAAACCTAACCGAAACCGAGACTGCTCCTGTTGTTCAAGTGGCTCAAGCTGCTGATCTTAAACCTATGACAACTCCTAACGCAGAGAATAAAGAAACGGTCACAACAGCTTCTGGACTGAAATACACCGAGGTTGTTGAAGGAACGGGCGCAACGCCCCAAGAAGGCCAAGTCGTAACGGTGCATTATACGGGCACGTTAACCGACGGTACGAAGTTTGATAGCTCTCGCGATCGGGGTCAGCCGTTTAAGTTCAAAATCGGCGTAGGTCAGGTGATCAAGGGCTGGGATGAAGGAGTCGGCACGATGAAAGTCGGCGGACGAAGAATGCTGGAGATTCCACCAGACTTAGGTTATGGCAGTCGCGGCATTGGCCCGATTCCACCGAATGCGACGCTGCTCTTTGATGTGGAATTGCTTAAGGTTGGCTAAGTCGCAATTTAGTGATTTTTCAGGCTCTTCAGTGTTAGTGCTGGAGGGCTTATTTTTATGGCGAAATGCTTGATGACACAGAGCCATCGAAGCGCTTTAATCGTTCGTCTTCACATCTGATGATGGTCAAATCTTTTAAGAAGTGTTAACTTATGTATCGTAATCTTTCTTTTGAAAGAGGGAATGGACATGGAGAAAAAGGCAAAGTTTGGGTTTACCAATTTCGCTGAAAGCTGGAATGGTCGCTTGGCTATGCTTGGCTTGGCGATCGGTCTTGCGACTGAGCTAATGACCGGAAAAGGCATTCTCGCTCAGTTGGGCTTGATGTAATTCTCACTGGGTTTATCGTTATGCGCCTGGGGTAACGTTACCCCAGGTTTTTTAGCGCCTTTGCCACCAAACCACACCAGCACTCACAAAGCCGAATAAGGGCACAAGTCCTAACGCTAAAAATCCAATCAGCACAGCTTGTTCATTGGTGAGAACAATGCGGCGATTTCTCACTTCTTTGGGACGAATGGAGAGCGGCTGGAGTTGGTCTTGACTCAGCCAGGTAACGGAATTGAGAAAAACATCGCCATTAAGCTGCTGATTGAAAAAGCCGTTGACGACAAAGGTGGAATTGCCGAAAATGATCATTCTCGCGGGTTTGGCAGGTGAGGCTGTGGGGCTTGGAGAAGGGGAGGCAGTCGGGCTTGGACTAGGGGAGGGAGACGGGGAAACAGTCGGCGTAACGATGCGCTCTAAAGCAACTCCAATCGCTAAAGGTCCTGGTCGATCGCCGCCGTCTAGCTTAAGGGGTTGCTGCTTGATGTTGGATTCTGCCCAGCTTTGGGGATCGGTTAGCAGAAGTGGGGTCGCTTGAATGCCTGGGGTTTGCGTAATGTCGATCGGACGTGCGATCGGGTAGAACGAAATACCGTTGCCAAAGTCTTTGGTGATAGGGTGAGCACCGTATTGCGTGACGACAGACACAGCAGGGCCTGCGTTGGTTAATCGCTGATCGGGTGCGTTAATGGCAATGCGATCGTCGAGTTTGACTCCCCAAGTTCCAAGCAGCGCATCGAGACCCGATTTAATGTTGGGGTCGATCGCAATGAGCAAATTTCCACCCTGATTTGAGTAATCTTGGAGGGCTTTCACTTCACCTTCTGCCAGGGCGCGAGTCGCACCGACAACGAGAACCACAGAAGCATCCGCTGGCACTTTCCCCAGTTGAGCCAGATTGAGCGGTGCGCTGGTAAAGTTCTTTTCTTCTAAAGCTTTGACCGAGTTAGAAATTGCCCCTTCTCCATCGGTGAGCGATTTTTCTCCGTGACCTTGAAGGAAATAGGCTTTAGACCGTCGATCGCTGGTAATCTGCAAAATTCCATTCGTGACACGATTTTCAGAAAGTCTAGCTTGCGAGGAAATGCTTTGCAGAAATTGGCGGCGCTTGCTCGATTGCAGTTCGATAAACACATCGCGATTATCGCCTGCATTCTTAATCCCAAACGCTTGCGCTAGACCTGGATTTGTCTGAGGATCAATGTACTCAAAGGTAAATTTCGGCGTTCTGCGCTGATAGTTTTCCAGTAAATCGACATCTTGAGGATTGCGATCGCTGGAGAACACCCAAACTTTTACGCCTTGCTGCATTTCTCGCAAAACTTGCTGAGATTCGGGCGACAGCGTGAACAGTCGAGATTCGGTTAAATCAATTCGTTGTGCCGATCGGACTGCGAGGAAGTTAATCAAACCAAGAATCACGAGAACCGCGATCGTACTCACGATCGCATTGGTGCTGGCTTGCGTCGATCGTCTTCTCCAAAAGCTTGGCTCTAATGGATCTTTGAAGCGTCCAATTAGTAACATCCACAAGCCGATTACTACAATTCCTGCGATGATCAATCCGGTTGGAATCGCTCCCCAAGCTCCAGAGATAATCCCAGCGGAAATGCCTGCAAGAATTAGCATTGCGCCCGGTAGAATCAGAAATTTTACGAAATTTAAGCGTCTTTTCATAACACTAGGAACGCTGGAAACGGAAGGTATCGATCGATTGAGCCGTCAGAAAAATTCCAAGAAAAATGTAGCTTGCAAACACCACAAGACTACTGGTATCAACAATGCCTTGGATCAGGTTTGTATAGTGTTTTAGTAAGGATAAATGTCCGATCGCTTCTCCAATCGCACCCCCAAAATTTTTTGCCACTAAATCCACAACCCACAACGCCATGACTAACGCGAATGTGAAAATTGCAGCAACGATCGTACTATCTGTTAAAGATGACATAAACATTCCTAACGACAAGACTGCTCCAGCCAGTAGAAGCAACCCAGCATGACCCAGCAATAGAACATTAAGTTGAATCGGTGGATTAATATTTGAGAGCGCGATCGCTTCATATAGCAGTAACGGTAATGACATCGTAAAGAAAAACGTCATCACACCCAGTAATTTCCCCACTGCAACCGCCCAATTCGTTAAGGGTGATGTCGCTAGCAATTCTAAGGTGCCGCGCTTGCGCTCTTCTGCATATAGCCCCATCGATAGAACGGGTAATACAAACAGTGATAGTGAACCAATCACTCCTAAGATCGTGCGGATGAATTCATAAGGGATGTCGATCGGAGCCGTTCTAATTCCTGCGGCGGCGGCTTGATCGTACTGGGCTGCCTGTTGGATCACTCCATCGAGCGTTACTGTAAACAGAAAGCCAGAAATCAGCCAGAACACGGCTGCGATCGTATACGCTAAGGGCGACGTGAAGTAGCTGAGCAATTCTCGCCGATAGATCGCCAAAGTGTTGAATAGAACTGTCTTCATGCTTCTGGCTCTCCCTCAATCGCGTCTTCTACAGGTTTCTCTTCGGTCGTTAGCTCTAAAAACACATCTTCTAAGCTGGCTTGCATTCGTCGCATCTCATACAGTCCAACCCCATTTCGCACTAAGACACCGGCAATCTCCCGTCCTGGTTCTGTTTCGGATTGCGATATTACACGAATGCGATAACGTTGATCTGAACCTGAGAGTTGCTCGATCGATTGCACATTTTCAACTAAGTTTAAGCACTGCTCGATCGCGTTCCAATTGCCCTCCACATCTAACTCGTAGCCCAAACCGCGATTGAGTTGCGCCATTAACTGATCCGGCGTATTGGTTGCGACGACTTGACCGCGATTAATAATCGTGACGCGATCGCAGGTCATACTCACTTCTGGGAGAATGTGCGTTGAGAGAATAACGGTGTGATCGCCCGCGAGTTGCTTGATTAAATTCCGCACTTCGATAATTTGGCGTGGATCAAGTCCGACCGTGGGTTCGTCGAGAATAATTACAGGGGGATCATGCACGATCGCTTGAGCAATTCCGACCCGTTGCCGGTACCCTTTAGACAGCTTACGAATCAGCGTTTTGCGTTTGTCTACTAATCCGGTTTTTTCCAATGCGGTTTGAATTCGAGTCGGACGATCGCCCGCACTCACGCCCTTAATCTGCGCGACAAAGTTGAGAAATCCCTGAACTGTCATCTCAGGGTAAAGCGGCGGCGTTTCCGGCAAATATCCGATCTTCTGCCGCACCGCCATCAAATTCTCATGCACCTCAAACCCTGCAACTTTTGCCGTTCCTCGGCTCGCTGGCAGATAGCCCGACAGAATTCGCATCGTGGTGGTTTTTCCAGCACCGTTAGGCCCTAAAAAACCGAGAATTTCGCCTGCCGCGACCGAAAAAGTTACATCCTCGATCGCTGCGGTTGAACCATAAACTTTGCTGAGATGCTCAACTTCGATCATAAACCTGAGAGAACTAGGGTCGCAGTCTCGTAGAGTAGCAAAGTTTTGCCGCGACTGCCTGCATTTTGACGCAAACCGATACGATTTGCTCCCAGCCTTTCTCAGCTTTAACTTGAGAACAGCGAGCAGGCGATGAGTGCGATCTCTATTGCAGTGATCGGATGCACTGTTTTAGTGGTCGCGATCGCAATTCCAGTGATCCGGAGAGCTATTTCAGTGCTCACGATCGCTATTTCAGCGCTCCGGAGAGCTATTTCAGTGCTCACGATCGCTATTTCAGTGCTCGCGCTCCTTCCTAAACTTCTTCTCAAATCCTGGCAAATCGCCGCACTGCCAACACACTACCCACAAATCCAACCATTGCGCCAAACGCCAATAGAATCAACGGCAGCGCGATCGCCTCGATTGGTCTAACTGCCCCAGTCGTCAAAAACTGCACAAACTCCGCTTGTCCGCTCAATTGATGCCGGATAAATTTTCCGATCGCCTGAATCAGCATAAAAGCGATCGCCGATCCTGCAATCCCAAACACCACACCCTGAGTCAGAAACGGCAAATAGATCCAGCTTCGAGTTGCGCCGACAAGCTGCATCACTTCAATCTCTTTGCGACGCGCCAACACAATCAATCGAATCGTCGTATTGATCACCGCGATCGCCGTTGCCGTCAGCAACCCAATAATGGCGGTGCTCATCGAATTAAATCCCCGACTCAGTTGAGCCATTCTCTGAACCGCTTCGCTCACATACTGAACCTCTTCGACCCCGCGAATGTTCTTTAATTTCTCCGCTAAAGCCGGAACCGCCTCCGACGATCGCGCCTTCACCCGTAACTCATCCACCAGCGGATTGCCTTGAAGCTGCTGCGTTGCATCTTTTAAGTTTGACAAACCCAACTCTTGCACCAAACCACTCCAGGCTTGCTCTTTAGAAACATCCTGCACCGAAGCCACTTCCGGCAATTTTTCCACCACAGATCGCAGCACATCCGCCGCCACCCCAGTTTCTAAATAAGCAGAAACCTCAAGCTGACTGCCAAACTGAGTCAGCAAGCTCTCCAACTGCCAAGAAGCCTGTAAACTCATGCCAAACAAAAACAGCAGCACCGTCACCATACTCACCGCTGCCCAATTCATCCAGCCGCCACGCCGCAAGCCCAGCCACGTCTCACGCCACAAATAATCGAACTTGGTGAAGAACCGAAACATCCTCCTCCTCCCACAAAACAATTTTCACAGTGCGACCCCCCTTGTAACATTCAGAATTAAAACCAGCATCCGGATTACCCACTGAATTCGTCACCCATTCGCTAAAATAGAACCAACACGGAATCACTCCGACCTTTGAACCTCAGTTTTAGGTGACACATCCCATGCCCTCCTCAGTTTTGGTTGAGAAGAAGAAATTAGACAATCCACCGTTACAGATGCACCACATGGGCGATCGCGTGTTGCGTCAGCCTGCAAAACGAGTGGCGAAGGTGGATGATGAAGTGCGCGAAATCGTCCGGCAAATGCTGCAAACCATGTACAGCGAAGACGGCATCGGGCTTGCGGCTCCTCAAGTCGGCATCCACAAGCAAATCATCGTCGTAGACATCGAGCCAGATAAACCCGAAGTTTCGCCGCTGGTGCTGATTAATCCCGTGATTAAAAAATCAGGCACGACAACCTGTAGCGGCCAAGAAGGCTGCCTCAGCATTCCCGGTGTATATCTCGATGTCGAGCGCCCAGAAGAAATTGAAGTTTCTTTCAAAGACGAAACCGGACGGATGAGAACCTTGGCGGCTGATGGATTATTGTCGCGCTGTATTCAGCACGAAATCGATCACCTGAATGGTGTTTTGTTCGTCGATCGCGTCGAAAACAAACTGGCACTGAACCAAGAACTGAAAAAACGCGGCTTCTCAGCAAATGATGTCCGTCCCGTCGGATAATAAAGACTAAACAAACCGTCAGCACCCCTGACGGTTTTTCAGTCTTAGAGGCAAGAATTATGATAATGACACCGAAAAGCGGTTTATTTCTGGGCGTGTCCTGTGTTGCCGCGATCGCCGCAGTCGGGTGCGTGTTTGAACTCACATCCGGAAATCCTGAATATGGAACTGTAGTCACCGGAGCGATTTTGGCGATTAGCGCCCCGTTGACGATCGTTAGCTTTATTGCCGCAGTTGCCGATGCAAGAGCCAATAATCAATAAGCCGATAAAAAACCTAGAACCTGCCGATTGCTCAAGCTCAAGCGCGATCGGAAGACTGAAGCCCTATCTTCAATAACGTGCTGGAAATTATCATCATTTCCCTGGTTTTACTGTATGGTTCTAGCAAACGCTCACTGCTTGAACTTCTTCCATGACGGGCGAAATTAGTCCGATCGCTTGCCTGCGGCAACTGTCGATCGACGATCCTGCAAATCCCAAATTACTGGTACATTCCCTACCCATCGACGCAGTAATCGCGATCGGGCGTGATCCTCGCTGTCAAATTGTCGTCGATCCGCTGCGGTTTGCCTCGGTTTCGCGTCGTCATGCTGAAGTGCGACCCAGTGAACCAAATGCCGGAGAACGCCCAGCCTGGTGGATTTGTGACCTCAACAGTTCTAATGGCACCTATCTAAATGGACAGCAATTGCGAGGATGTCAGCTTTTGCAGCCGGGCGATCGCGTGTCTTTGGGCAATGATGGACCTGAATATATTTTTGAGTATCTGGTAGAGTTCAATCGCGAGGTCGCCGTGGCGACTCAGCAAGAAGCAATTTCTCCGTCTCTAACTCCAGCCGATCCCGTCACCTTGACGCAACTGTTTCCGATCGTTTCCACCGGACGAGAACTGACGCACAAAGCCTTCCTCGTTCCGAGCGTGGTGACGATCGTCTTTGTCGTGGGCTTATTCGTTGCGGTCGGACAGCCTTTATTATTTAACCGTCTATTAGCAGGTTACATTGCCCTAGTCGGATTTTACTTCGTCTATCGACTGTGCGGAAAGCGCAAGCCCTGGTGGGTAATGGCTCTCTCGGCCATGGGAACCTATTTCTTACTCCGGAGTCCCGTCTTACCGCTATTTGTCGCACTGTTTCGAGAAGTGCTGCCTGGACAAGTTCCAACCCCCGGAGAACCAATCAATCCGTTGATGTTATTCATTCGGATGTTCTTTGGCGCGGGACTCATGGAAGAACTGCTAAAAGCACTGCCGTTAGGTGCGTTGTTTCTAATTGGGCGCGTTCTGCCTGCTCCGTGGAACGATCGTGTCGGCATCCGGGAACCTCTGGACGGCATCCTTCTAGGAGCAGCATCCGCCGTTGGCTTTACCCTAATAGAAACTTTGGGGCAATACGTTCCCGACATGATTCAAACAACATCGCTGCAACTCGGAACCGGATGGGATCAACTGCGTGGCTTACAAGTGCTGATCCCGCGGTTATTAGGCGCAACTGCAGGACACATGGCGTATAGCGGTTACTTTGGATACTTCATAGGGCTGGCAGTCCTAAAATCGCGCCAAAGCTGGCTGATCCTGTTGATCGGTTATTTAACCGCGTCTGGACTTCACGCTCTCTGGAACGTTATGGGAAGCGTCAGCGAAATTCTTTTGGCATTAGTGGGAATGGTGTCTTACGCCTTTCTGGCTGCCGCAATCCTTAAAGCCCGGAGCATATCACCCACGCGATCGCAGAACTTCGCTACTCGCCTAAAATCCTAGCGCGACGAAAAACTCTATCCTGCGATATACACCGAACAACTTCTGACTTGAACTTAAGTAAGAAGTTGTTTACAAGTTTGAGCATTAGGCTCGAATTACAGGTATTTCCACGCCTGCATCGCCATTAAACTCAAACGATAATCATTCGACTATGACTTTGAATCCACGCCTTGGCGCAAGTGCGCCAAAAGCAGCGCTAAAACTCTTTTTACCGCTGTCACTTATTTCAATCGCGCTCGTTGCAGGTGAACTCAAGGCGAATGCACAAGAACCCAGCACAGTTAAAGCTGCTACCCGTTCTGTTGCTTCAAATGGTGCAGCATCATTGGGTCAACCTGCGATCAGCATCAATCAGCCTCCTGTAAACCAAGGATTTGCCGCTGACGCTCGCTTTACGGTGGCACAAACAACACCTTCTACACCGAGCGAAATTGCTCCGGGTCGATCGGTTCCGGGAAACACTCCTGCGGGCAATCCGACAAACCCCGCAGATACGACACCGAGCAATACCACTCCGAGCACGACACAAGATGCAACACCCGTTGCACCCGCCACCACGCCTTCTGGTACGACCACAACACCGGGCGGCACGACCACCACGCCTGAAACAACGCCTTCTGGCACGACCACCACGCCTTCTGGTACACCGACAACGCCGGGCACGACCACCACGCCTGACACCACAACGCCGGGCACGACCCCTGGAACGACGCCAGCTAGCGAGTTTGCGCCTGGTCGTGCGACCCGTTCCGGTTCTAGCTACGTCGGAGTCGGCGGCAACATTGGAATTGGCGACGGCGACATTGCTCTAGGTGAAGGCAGCTTTGCGTTATTAAGCAAAATCGGCTTAACGCGGAATTTCTCGGTTCGCCCATCTGTGTTGTTTGCTGACGATGTGGCGATTCTTCTGCCTATCACTTATGACTTTAGCTTCGGTGAAAGTGTAACAGGTGATTTAGGATTTACGGCGGCTCCCTTTTTGGGAATTGGTGCAGCCATTTCGACAGGTCGCGGCGGTGATGTCGGTCTGCTGCTGACAGGTGGAATTGATGTGCCCATTTCGTCGCAATTTACGGCAACGGCTTCGGTGAATGCTTCTGTGACGGGTCAAGCCGCAGTGGGCGTTCTTCTGGGAATTGGCTATAACTTTGCAGGCTTCTAGTCGCAAAGGTTAATGCTCGATCGCTCTCTAGATTTTCCTTAAAATTTAGAGAGCGAATTTTTTATTTAAAGCGTGAATTCAGCAAATTCGTCATCTGTTGCGGGTTGTGTTGTTCTGACTGTTGCAGATTGGTATTGCTGAGTATTAATTAGTTCATTGAATTTGAGCTGCGGATTTTGTTGTATCAGATTCAATGCGGTCATAAAATCGCGAATAATTTCGCCTGGAGTGAGTCGCGTTTCAGTTCCGACTCTGCCACTCCGTACTGCTGCGATAAATCGAGAAATTTCATCCGAAGTTAACTGCTTGTTCAACTCATAGTGAGTAAAAAAGACGATCGCAATTCGCTGCAATAACCCCTGAAGTTCAGAATCATTCAGCGGGTCAAGATGAATCACTGGAGCACTAGTGTCGATCGCATCCGATTGCACCACGCGACTTTGCGCCGTTCGACGCTGCCAAGCCGGATCGCTATACAATCCCCGTCGCGGATCTTCTAAAAACTGCGGTGTTCCACCAATCAACGTTCCTAAGTGGCTGACTTTACCTTGCATCGCATCGTTGAACATTGCAAGGAGCTTATCGTAATTGTTTTGACGTGCGATCGCAGTTGGAATCTTCGATAAATGCACCACTTCATCAAGAATCACAATCAAGCCTTTGTAATCAATATCTGCCGCAAATCGAGCGATTAATTTAATGTAGTCATACCAAGAATCGTCATCAATGATTACCCGAACCCCTAACGCTGCTTTTGCTTCGGTTTTGGTTGAAAACTCTCCTCGTAGCCAACGCAGTGCCGATTCTTTTTTCGTGTCATCATCCGATCGATATCCCGTCCAATACGCAATAATCACCGTCGCGAAATCAAACCCATTGACTAAATCCGCAACATCCTGAGTCACCAATCGAATCCGCGCTTCGACTTGCTGATCAAAGCCTTCTTCATTCGGCTTCATTCCGGTTTCTTGTGCCACTTGCGCTTGAATTGCCGCAATCCAGCGTTCCAGAATAATCGTCAATGCCCCGCCTTCAGGACGGCTTTTAGTCGCCAAATTTCGCATCAGTTCACGGTAAGTTGCGACTCCTGCCCCTTGGCTTCCCGTTAAGCGTCGATCAGGTGTGATGTCCGCATCTGCAACCACAAATCCGCTTTCCATCGCCAAATTGCGAATCAGTTGCAGCGTGAAACTTTTCCCGGCTCCATACCGCCCAATCACAAATCGAAACGCCGCACCGCCATTCGCGATATGCTCAAAATCTTGGCGAATTGCGGCAATTTCCTTTTCGCGTCCCACAGCAATATGCTCTAAACCCACTCGCGGCACAACGCCTGCACTTAGAGCATTGACTAAGGCAGTTGAAACACGCTTTGTAAGTTTAGGCTGAGACATAAGACTAGGATAGGAATTCAGAGTCTTAGAGTAGCACTAAAGCTTACGATCGATGAACCTTGTCCTAATGCTCCTCTGGATTCAATTGGGCAAAAAATCATCATCAAGAATCGAGGCAACATCATAAGGGCATTCACTAGGAAAGGTTTGTAATGGTAAACCTGTTTCAGCTTTTGCCTGTTTTGTTGCTCTGATGTACGACTCGGCAAGAATCGTTTCAAGATAAGGCTTGAGACTGGGAGAGTCTTGAATGTCATCTTGAAGCCGATGTCGATGTTCTAACAAGCTTGATTCCCAGCAACCACTGCGTTTCTCAGACTGATACTGCCATTTCAGCAGATGCAGCAACACAACAATTAAATTGCTTTTCAAACTGCGTCGCTGACTTCGCGCCATGTCTTCAATCTCATCGAGCAAGTTCTCCCAATCAACACTGTCATAGTCGCCATTTCGCAGACGTTCAACGGTCGTCTCAATCCACTGTACGTAATCTGTTTCATAAAGCAGCCGTTGTGTTGCCTGAGTCATAATCTATTCCGGTTGTTGAAGTTGGCGTTGAATACGATCGCTTAACTGACTATGCTTTGAAGCAAGCCGTGCTTTTCCAGCGGCTGCCCAGTCTTGCAGGAAATCAATCTGTTCTTTGGCAGTCCGTGCTAGTGGCACGATCTGACTTGCCGCTTCCAGAATGTCATCGGTCATAAAGTCGCGATTCTGACTAAAGCCAATGTGCATCGCTTCGATTAAAGTCTGCTCGATTTCAGCTCCTGAGAAATCTGGTGTTTCGTAGGCTAGTCGATCGAGATCATATTGCTTCAAATTGTGCGGACGCAGGCGAGAAAGATGAACGGAAAAGATCGATCGGCGTTCTTCCTGCGTCGGCAGTCCCACAAAGAAAATCTCATCAAATCGCCCTTTTCTTAGCATCTCTGGCGGAAGCGCTTGAATATTGTTGGCGGTTGCAACCACGAACACCGGCGATTTCTTCTCCGCCATCCAGGTAATAAAAGTTCCGAACACTCGGCTGGTCGTACCAGAATCGCTGCGACCATCCACGCCAGAAAAGGCTTTATCAATTTCATCGATCCACAGCACACAGGGGGCAAGCGCTTCGGCAAGCTGAATCATTTGGCGAGTGCGCGATTCTGACTCCCCAACCAAGCCACCGAACAATCGTCCTACATCTAAGCGCAGTAACGGTAAATGCCAATGATGCGCGATCGCTTTTGCCGTCAGCGATTTGCCCGTTCCCTGAATTCCAACTAGCATCAAGCCTTTCGGATGCGGCAGACCGTATTGTCGAGCGCGATCGCTAAATGATCCGCCTCGTCTGAGTAGCCAATCTTTTAAGTTATCCAATCCTCCAATATCTGAAATATCTTCTTTGGCTGGATAGAAATCGAGAATTTGAGTTTGGCGGATGGTTTGGCGCTTTTCCTCAAGAATCAGTTCAACATCATCCGGGCGCAGTTCACCGTGGAGCGCGAACGCCCGTGCCAGAACGCGCCGAATTCGCTCGATCGACAATCCCTGGCACGATCGCACCAATTCATCCAATGTCTTATTCTCAAGTCGCTGACCTGTTGCACTGAGAAGCCGTTCAATCTCAGTTTTGATCTCCGTTGCACCCGGAAGCGGAAACTCTAACACGGTCAGCACTTCGCTCAAATCATCAGGAATCGAAATTTGAGACGATAACAGCACCAGATTTTTGGGCTGAGATTTCAGCAATCGAGCTAGATTTCTCAGTTTCCGCGAAATCGAAATATCTTCTAAAAATCGGTGAAAGTCCCGCAAAATGAAAACTGCGGGCGCACTCATCGGCAGTTTTTCAACAAATTCAAGCGCTTGCAGGGGATTGCGTTTTCCAAATCCGACATCGTTGGGATTGCCTTGATAGCCATCGACAAAATCCCAGATATAGACGGCACGATCGCCCTGTGCTTTCGCAGTTTGAGCGATCGCGGCTTCGACTCGTTCTTCCTCACGAGTTGGAATATAGATAATCGGATACCGCGCCCGGATTAGCAGGTTGAATTCGTCGCTAAAACTCATAAATAGCTTGATGTTGTACGGTCTTTCTTCTACCGTACAACATCAGGCTAATTGAGATGACCCTTCAACGTTTGTAAGGCTGCCCAACGGCTATCAATCCCTGGATTTTTAATCTCGTCCACTACTTCAATGCCCTTACAGTCTTGCTCACAGAGTTGGCGCTGGGGAATTTCGAGCGAAAGCTGCTCATACAGCCAAGCTTCTGGATCAAAGTAACCGTTCGGCGGCAGCGTTTCAACCAGATCGTCCATTGAAAGATCGCGATCGAGCGGCAATTCCTCCAGTTGATCAGCCGTCTCATCGAGCCAAATCATCTCGCTCGACTCGATCGCTAATCGATGATTAAACTGCTGCAAACAGCGATGACAGGTCAAAGTGACGATCGTTTCTGCTTTGGCGGAAACCTCGAGAAAATTGCCTTGATGCGTAATTTTAATCCAGCCTTGAACCGGAGTCAGAGTTTTCAGATTTTCGAGGAGTGTCTTGAACTCGATCGTCTGCGTGTGCTCAGGGCAATGAATCAGGCGGGGAATATGAATAGCTTCCATACGGCTTAATGCTGAAGGGAACGATCGCAAATGAGCGATCCACAAGGAAAAAGCGGAAAACTTGCTTGTACAAATCCCCCGCTTTCTTAGTCTAACGAATTTTATCCGAACTATACTTCGTCTGAACCAGAGCCAGCGAGACGAACCACCAATCGCCGATCGGGTTCTTGACCCCGACTGTAAGTTTCAATGTCATCGCTGCTTTGAAGAATCGAATGCACCTGACGACGCTCGGCTGAAGAAAGCGCTTTAATTTCGTACTCTTCACCGGTTTCTCGCACTTGATTCGCGGCAGATTCAGCGATCGCAGTCAGTTCCTTCAGTCGCCGATCACGATAGCCATCGATTTCGATCGTGTAAGCAATCTGCTCTTCTTGCCCAATATTCAGAATCGCACTTGCCAAATATTGAATCGAATCAAGAACCGCGCCATTGCTACCGAGTAGCGCTTCGATCTGAGCAGGCTGCAGGGAAGTATGGTCGATCGTCAACCAGCAACTTTTCTCAGCAAAGGTATTTCGCACTTCCGGGGTTACGGTTGCGGGAAAAGCAGCCAGCTTCAGAAAAGTTTCGAGCCACTGCTGTCCCCGCTGCTGCAATTGAGTTTCAGCCATACGTCCCCACTATGCCTTCTTCTTACGGCCAGGTTCAAACGGGAGCGGATCATCGCCATCCGACTTTGCACTTCCACCGCTAGCTTTCGCAGTTGCCCCAGCTTCCGCTTCGACTAACTTCTGAAGATTTTCAGGTAACGGTTCACGCGACAGAAGGAAGGTTTGAGCCGTCTGGAAAATGTTCGCGATTACCATGTACATCAGCACACCTGCGGGCAAGGGGAAGAACAAGAACATTCCAGAGAAAATCACAGGCGTAACTTTGTTGATGGTGTCTTGCTGAGGATTGCCTGTCGAACCCTGTCCCGAAATCAACTGGCTGATATAAAGGCTGAGCCCAAAGAAAACCACCATACCGATGATGTCCCAGTGGAAGGTGCCATCTGGATCAACTGCACCGACTCGCCCAAGCTGATCGATAAACAAGAAGCCTTTGTCCGCAGCCAATCCAGGGATAAATGCCTGAACCGTCGCATCTCCCGGCTGAAGCGCTTCGATCGTGCCGTCTTCGTTAATCTTGATGCGCTCAGCGCCAGTCGTAGCTTTCAGTCTCGGCGTTAGGCTGCTGCTATATTGCGCTTCCAGTTCCGTAAATGGCTTGCCGTCTAAAGTTTGAAATTCAATCTTGGTTTTCTCACCGACAGCCAACTTCGTACCACTCGGCGCGATCGCGCTAATTTTCGCGTGAATACCATCTGCCACGTAAATGTTTTGTGGCGGAGTGACAAACGCTTGGGGTGCAACTTGCTCAACTTGAGCTTGAGGCGCAATCTGGAAGTTCACCGTGTAAGGCACATCTGAAAAGGGTGAGCCTCTGAGCGTCGCAAACAGCGCAAACAGAATTGGCATCTGCAAGACTACCGGGAAGCACCCCGCTAACGGATTGCCAAACTCCTTGTAGATTGCGCTCATTTCTTCCTGCTGTTTTGCAGGATCATTTTTATATCGTTCCTGAATTTCTTTAACGCGCTTTTGCATCACAGGTTGAGTCACCTTCATGCGGCGCATACTGCGGATTGAACCTGCGCTAAGCGGATAGAGGGCAAAGCGAATGACTAGAGTCAACGCTACGATCGCCAACCCATAGCTCGGTACGATCCCGTAGAAAAAATCCAGGATCGGTAGCATCACGTTATTGGATAAGAAGCCTACACCAAAGTCCATTCGCTTTACGTCTACCTAATAGGGTCTAAAGTGATCAAGGCATTTCAGAATCAAAAATGCCAAATCCAGTGTAGCGCTCAGGGCGGCAACTTTAAGGTTGACTTCCGAGACTGCCACTAACTTTTTTGGCTCGGTCTGAAAGCCGCTCGTTGATAAAGTCATACACTTCCCGGAACTTGGGAATCGCTCGTAATTCGATGCGGCTTCCGTCGCGGAGAGTTAACACCATATCGCCATACGCTCCAATCCCGCGCGGGACAGTGACGACTTTCGTGATTTCTGAATAAATAACATCCGCCCGATCGCGCCCTTGCCAGCCACCAACGACACTAATGCGGCGATTAGTAATGCGATAGCGCAACCAAAGCGCCCGGACGATCGAACCGACCGTGAGCGGCAAACAAATCACGGTAAAACCTAGAAGAACGTTGATAATCAAGTCCCCAATATGCGGCCCACCTTCGTAGAAGACTTCTTCTTTAATTGCCATTCAGCACCTCAGCTTTAACCAATAGCTGCTCTAATTCTTGCAGATATTGAGAATAATCACACTCGGTCGCTTCGATTCGCACGCCGATGACGATCGCATATCCCGGTTTCGTACGAGGGAGAAAACTTCGCAAAATCGATCGAACCTGGCGTTTAATCCGGTTGCGAATCACTGCGCGTTTACTCACCTTTTTACTAATTGAGATACCGATACGGGTCGGCTGTTCAGGGCATTTCAGCGCTCTTAGGGTGAAACAACGTGAACCTCGACGAAATCCTCGCTGATAAACGGCATCAAAATCTCGTCGATGTTTCAGGCGATTTTCTTGGGGCAGCAAAACCGGGATCAGGAACTTGAAACAGAGAGGCGCAAGCGTCCTTTTTTACGGCGTGCTTGAATCACTTTTTGTCCATTTTTCGTCCGCATCCGGGCGCGAAATCCTGATACCCGTCTCCGCTTGCGGCTTGTTCCGCCTAAAGTGCGCTTTGTCATAGTTGTGGCTCCAGTAAATTAATCCCAAGCAAAAAATAAGTAGACCGTGGGAAAAGTCACAGTCTACTAGCGTATCACGATTTTCGGTTACTGAATCGTCACAATCCAGGTGCCGATGTCACGCAGCAAGGGGACATCTCCAGGCGACAGAACGCGACAGTTGAAGTAGAACATACCGCCGCTGTTGGGGTTGCGAACGTTTGAGAAAATCATTTCAACGTTAGAACCCGCCGGAACCGGTTCTTGGGGGAAAATTTCGATCACATAGTTGTCTTTTTCCCACTTCACTTCTTGAATCGCAACTTTTTTGTCGTTGACTAACAGTTCGACTTCTTTCGGGTCGAATGTGCCTTTGAAGTAGTTGGGATAGTCGATCGAGAACTGTGCGATCGCGACTTTCACTTTGTCACGGGGAACCCGGAAGCGGTACCGATCCCAGGAGCCTGTGTTTCCGCCAAAGTCGAGTCGATAGTTGAGTTGCTTGCCTGCTCCAACGCCACTGAAGAGCGTCAGACCCGGTAAACCTTGAGCGATCGCACCCAAGGGTACACTTGCGAGGAGGCTACCTGCGATCGCAAGGGCTGAAACGGCGCGACGCATTGAATTTCTTTTCAGTAGCATAAAGAAAAAGATGAGTAAGGGTTAAGTGAATTAATACTGAGAGTAGCAGGAACCTGCATAGGGGGGATACGGTGTGAAGACGCGATCGTCGATCATTTTGTTCCTGATTAAGAAATTTGCTCCGGGTCAATTTCTAATAAACCGAGCAGTGGTAAAGGAAGGGTGCCGCCAGCCAGAAGTGTAGCTTTTGGAGCGCTTAGGTCACAGCGGGTTCTGTACCGATCAATTCAAGTCAAGTTTAACAGAGCCTTTGTTCTATTAAGATTCGCAAGAATGTTAAACAGATTGAATTTAGATTTCAAATTATAAAATCTGTCGATTTTCATAGCATTTTTTAACTAAATCTTTGAGAAACTAAACTTACAAAAATCTTTATTTCATTGATATTTCCTGAATCTATAATTTTTGAAAATCTGCTTGTTTGATTACTTTTTGAAACACAAGGGGTTTGTTGTCTTGTGTTTTCGAGTATGACTGAGAAAAGCTTAGACCGTAGTGAATCGCTGTTACAAAACGCCATAATGAGGAGACAGCATGACGATCGCGATCGACAAGGAATCAGAGGCGGGACAACCTGAACAGTCTCCCGCTCTTTATAGAAAAATTGGAATTCCAAAAGAAATTTATGCTGGAGAATGTCGAGTTGCTGCCACGCCGGACACTGTAAAAATTTTGCAAAAATACGGCTTTGAGATATTGATTGAATCTGGAGCCGGAGAAGCTGCAAATTTTTCAGATGAAGCCTATTTACAAGCTGGATGTCGAATCATTGTCGATACTGAAACGCTTTGGTCTCATGCCGATTTAATTCTAAAAGTTCGACCCCCCATCTGGAATTCGCACCTTAACAAACATGAAGCGGATTTGTTACACGAAGGCACGACGCTGATTAGTTTTATCTGGGCAGCACAGCATCCAGAATTAGTCGAACATCTAGCGAATCGTAAGGCGACTGTATTAGCGATGGATGCTGTTCCTCGAATTAGTCGCGCTCAGAAATTAGATGCTTTGAGTTCGATGGCAAATATCGCTGGATATCGAGCCGTGATCGAGGCAGCGCATCAGTTTGGACGGTTTTTTACAGGACAAATCACCGCAGCGGGCAAGGTTCCCCCTGCGAAAGTGCTGGTGATTGGGGCTGGAGTTGCAGGACTGGCGGCAGTGGGAACCGCACGATCGCTCGGTGCAATTGTTCGCGCATTTGATACTCGTCCGGCGGTAAAAGAGCAGGTGCAAAGCTTGGGAGCCGAGTTCTTAGAGTTAGCGTTTGAGGAGGACGGTACGGGGCAGGGTGGCTATGCAAAAACCATGAGTCCTGAGTTCATCAAAGCCGAACTGGAACTCTTCGCCGCTCAGGCGAAAGAAGTCGATATCATCATTACGACGGCATTGATTCCAGGTAAGAAGGCTCCAACTTTAATCACTAAAGCAATGGTTGAGAGCATGAAACAAGGTTCTGTCATTGTCGATCTAGCAGCAGAGCAAGGCGGCAACTGTGAGGTGACACACCCTGGAGAGATTGCTCAACATCACGGCGTAACTGTCATTGGTCTAACGGATTTACCCAGTCGAATGGCAGCGCAGGCAAGCCAGCTTTATGGCAAGAATCTGTGCCATCTGCTCGATGATATGGGTAGAAATGATAACTATCGCGTTGATTTAGAAGATGAAGTGATTCGAGGGGCATTGGTGCTGCATCAGGGCGAAACGGTTGCGCCCTTACCGAAAGTGGTTACGCCTGTATCACAGAAGCCTGAAGCGCCCACCGCTGAAGCTTCAACTGTTCAACAGAGATCGATCCCCTCTTGGATTTGGACAATGCTTTTAGGAGTAGGACTGCTGGGGATTGGAACGATCGCGCCTTCCACATTTCTCAGTCACTTCACCGTGTTTGTCTTAGCTTGCTTTGTGGGATGGCAGGTGATCTGGAATGTGAAACCTGCATTGCATACTCCTTTGATGAGTGTGACGAATGCCATTAGCGGCATCATCATCCTGGGTGGAATGCTGCAAATTTCGGGAACTCCAACTTCCGCCACAACAATTTTAGGCGCGATCGCAGTTCTGATCGGCACGATTAACATTGCTGGAGGCTTTTTAGTAACTCAGCGAATGCTTAAGATGTTTCAAAAACAATAGAGGTGTGCAATGTTTGACAGTCTTTCTAATGTGGCTTACATTGCCGCCAGCGCATTGTTTATTTTAAGCTTGAGCGGGCTTTCCAATCAAGAAACCGCAACCAAAGGAAATTGGTATGGGATTGCAGGAATGTCGATCGCATTTCTCGCAACCGTGCTTCGCAGTGATGTGACCGGATACGGAGTTTTGGCAGCCGTCATTCTACCGGGTGCAATCATTGGTGCAATATTGGCGAGTCGAGTTGCCATGACTGAGATGCCTGAGCTAGTTGCAATGCTGCATAGCTTTGTTGGAATGGCTGCGGTACTGGTGGGAATTGCTAACCATCTACAACCGCAAACTTTAATTGGGGCAGAAGCAACCATTCATCAAGCTGAAATTTTTATCGGTGCGTTTATTGGAGCGGTAACATTTACGGGATCGATCGTAGCGTTTGGAAAGCTGCGAGGATTAATCAGCACTCAGTCGCTATTGCTTCCAGGCCGGCATCTATTAAACATTGGATTGTTAGCGGCTTGTGTAGGATTAGGAGCACAGTTCTTAGCTCATCAATCAATCACAGCACTGTTAATCATGTGTGTACTGGCGGGTGTTTTGGGTGTGCATCTAGTTATGGCGATCGGCGGTGCAGATATGCCCGTTGTGATTTCCATGTTGAATAGCTACTCTGGCTGGGCTGCGGCGGCGGCTGGATTTATGTTGTCGAATGATCTCTTGATCATCACCGGTGCATTAGTCGGAAGTAGTGGTGCGATTCTGAGCTACATCATGTGTAAGGCGATGAATCGATCGTTTATCAGTGTAATTTTAGGTGGATTTGGAACAGGCAATCGTTCTAACGCTAGGGAGATCACCGGAGAAGCTAAATCGATTTCAATTGAGGAAGCCGTTGAGCAATTAGAGAATGCTAACAGTGTGATCATTGTTCCAGGCTACGGCATGGCGGTGGCGCAAGCACAGCACCCGATTTCTGAGATTACAAAAATCTTGCGAAGTCGTGGTATTCATGTTCGATTCGGCATTCATCCCGTCGCCGGAAGGCTTCCAGGACACATGAATGTGTTACTTGCTGAGGCGAAAGTACCCTATGACATTGTTCTAGAAATGGATGAGATCAATGATGATTTTGCTGAAACGGATGTTGTGCTAGTGATTGGCGCGAATGATACCGTCAACCCTAGCGCTGTGGAAGATCCAAGCTGCTCGATCGCAGGAATGCCCGTTCTAGAAGTATGGAAGGCGAAGACTACGATCGTGCTGAAGCGCAGTCTTGGAAGTGGATATGCAGGCGTTGAGAACCCACTGTTTTACAAGGAAAACACTCATATGCTTTTTGGCGATGCGAAGAAGAACACGGATGCGATTCTGAATCAACTTAACGCATTGGTCGTCGCCTAAACCCCGTTGCAGCTCGCAACCGTAGAAGCTTAGCGCTTCTACGTCTTTTCAAGGTCAAACGTCATGGTAATCGCCTCATTGGAGTCATTCAATGGGCGATTTTTTGTTTGCAATGGGTTGCAAAGCGATCGCTATTCCTCTTTGAATCACGATCGCACGTTCAACTACTTGGACTCTGGATTGACGATCGACCCCATAAACAAAATTTCACCGGTTCGATTGTCCCGAATTGCACAGAAGAATGGTCGATCGACAGTCATCTTAAACGGCGCTTGTTCGATCGGAAGCGAAGTTGTAACAATCCCAATCGAAGTCACTGCGGCCGCCTCCGTTCCTTCCTCGTTCACTTCAACAAACGTCTTATGTTTGACTTGGTCAATTTTAGTGGTTGCTTTACTTAGACCAGAGAAATCCGCAGCATCATCAAACGCAACACCCATGCCGATCGCTGATAGCGCCGTTTTTAGCTCGACCTCATAATCCATCTTGAAGCGGGGCAGTTGAATCTCTCCATCACGGCTGCTAAATTGCCTCATCCAAGTTTGCCAATTCTGAACCGTTAAAGTCTTCTGAAATTCAGCTAAGTTCGACTTGGGCAGAAATACATACATGCTTAAGCGTCGATCGCCGTAAGGTAAGCTAATCGCCTGAAATTGATCTGTTTCAGCATAGCGATACTTGCCTTGCCGCTTCATCAAAGGCACTTGTTTTTTTGAGCCATTCGTTAGCGAAAAGGGTCGGGTTTGTGTATTGCTTTTATCAAACTCATCTGTCCATTGACCTTTGAAGTAAATCGCATTGATCAAAAACATCACATCATTTGGATTAATGCGATCGATAATCTTCGGAATTTTGCCGCGTGTACTTTCCTTCACCCAGCCATTAATCTCATCAGACGCACTAGGCTGATCGAAATCTAAAGATTTAACCTTCGCATCGTAGAATTTTGCATTTCTCTCTAAGAAGCTTGAATTAAAGGCAACTCCTTGTTTTGCCCAAAGTGAATTCGCGATCGACAGTTGAACTTTTGGATCAGCTTTTTCGAGAGCCGCTCTTAAATCACGATGCGCCTGGTTAACTTGTTCAAGCGTCATGCCTTGAAACTCTAGCGCTTTTGCCATTGCTGCTTTTGTTTCACCGTTAGCACCGTTGTACGCCATCGAAAGCGCGATCGCCACACTCGAAGGCGAGACAAACACATTCTTGTTGCGATCTTGCTTCAGAACCTCAGAAAACAACTTAAACCCAAACTTTGTATTGGCTTCCACAATTTTCGGATTGACTGCTTGAACGGGTTTCGATAGCTCTGCTACACGGGTACGTGCTCGCGTACCCTGACTAATCTCTAGTTTAGGATTTTGTGAGCTTGCTGAACCAGAACAAGAAATCGCGCTAATCGCAATCAGTGTAGCGATCAGTGCAACTCCAACTTTAAGAGATTTCAAGCGTTGAGTGATGACCATACTCCTCTCCAAGAAAATTTGGAATTGATCGATCGACCAATTCCAATAGACCTCAATTGTGTAGACCTTAATTGTGTAGCGCCTCGATGAATCCGCTATCTATGGCTACATTAACCAATTCCACAATTGCGTAGAGAGCGCGTTACTATTTTTGAGACGGAGCCGTCCACCATGCCAACGCATAGGATTGTACGGGCTGATTCACTTGTTGACGGAAAACGACCCGAATTTTATAACGTCCGGTTGCTGGCACTGGATAGAAAATATGCTGCACACTATCAATGTCGCTGACCGATGACCAGATAGCCCGACGAATATCATTGTCTTCCGCCCGCATCAGGTAAAGATCCAGCCTATTCAGTCCCCGATCGCGAAAGCTCTCCCCAATCTCAAATTCACCGTTGCGATTGCGATCGTTTAGCTCCACCAATCGATTCCAGGCTAAGGTTGCAGAAACATAGCTTCCTTGCAGCAAAGGCTTCTCAATCAGATAGTCTTGTACTGACTTCTTTGTTTCGATTTTGCCGTAGTTCCAGCCGATCGCGGGTACTGCTCGATTCGGTGCCCATTGTCCGGCACTAAACTGCTGATACGCTCGAAACGCATTCAATTGTCCCGCGCCCATCTGAATGTTTAAGGGAATTTTGCGGTCTTTATACGCATCAGAATCTAGCCAAGTTTTATTGTCTTTCTCTACGATCGTGCGCGTCATTCCGAGCAATCGCCCATCGCCTTTGTCTTTGATTTTGTCAGCAGAATTCATCAGTACCGCTTTCATCACTTCATGACGACGAGCATCCGTTGTCCAAGGTAATTTACAGCCCCCTTTACAACCAGCGCGGAGTTGTCGATCGCCGAATTCCTGCAACAATGCGACTGTTGCAGTCACGTGCGGAGCCGCAAAGCTTGAACCA
This sequence comes from Cyanobacteria bacterium FACHB-DQ100, assembly GCA_014695195.1. NCBI lineage: Bacteria > Bacillati > Cyanobacteriota > Cyanobacteria bacterium FACHB-DQ100. The sequence continues at coordinate 169,392 of JACJNW010000044.1, forward strand.
ACGGCAGTCGTTTGTTTGCCTCTGAGATTCGCGACGTTGATCTTACTTCCGGGAGCCGTGAGCGAGAGCGATCGACGACCTCCTAAGCTCGTCTCAACGCCATCGTTGCGCTTAAAAATGCGCGGATAAGTATCTCCAATATTTGAAAAATCAATTTTTGCATACTCCGCTCCGACTCGCCGTGTGAACGAAACTGTCATGCCGTTATAGCTATCCGTTGGAATCGGAATGCCGCCTTTTCCTTGATTCCCTGCCACAATGAACAAAGAATTATGCTTCAGTGATAACCAATCAATACATTGGGTTAGAAGTGCATTTCCGTCTAATCGAGCATTCGGGCGCGGATCTTGCTGCAATGCTTCCCCAAAGCTAAAGTTAATTGCTCTCACATCCCCCCCATTCTGCAAGGTGACCTGCTGAGCTGAAAGACATTCCTCGGCTTGTCCGCTGCGCTGTGGAGTGGCTGCGGCAGAAGAATAAAGCCGAGCCTCTGGCGCAACTCCTCGCACCGCTTTACTATCCCCGATCATCACACTCGCAACCTGAGCCGCATGAGTATCTAAGTTTGTATTCGTTTTTGCGGGCTGATTGCGGAAAAACACTCGCGTTAAGCCGATCGTCTGATTCGTTGTACTGGCCTTATCCACACCAAATCGAGGAGGTCGTCCGATTTCTACTTGCCCGATCGCAATCTTCTTTCCAGTGAGATTGTAGGGAGCCTGCTGAAGCCGGAGTGCATCAATGCCAGAGGCACCGATCGAGCTTTCTGCTATAGGCATCGCTTGTGCGGCAACTGCAATCCACATTCCACCAAGTCCCACCAGCCACTTCATCCTTCACGCTCCGTTTTTGAGTATTTATTCCTAAGATTTGTGCAAACCCTGACCAAAATCTGAGAGAAAGCCTTCACAATTTGTTAAACTGATCACAAAATCATGCTCTCCAAGGGGAACACACCGTCATGTCCAATAAACCGATCGTCATTGCACCTTCGATTCTCTCTGCTGATTTTAGTCGGTTAGGCGACGAAATTCGTGCGGTTGATGCCGCCGGAGCCGACTGGATTCACGTTGATGTGATGGATGGTCGGTTTGTGCCGAACATTACGATCGGCCCCCTGATCGTTGAAGCAATCCGTCCTGTGACCCAAAAGCCGCTGGATGTCCACTTGATGATTGTAGAGCCAGAAAAATACGTTGGTGATTTTGCTAAAGCTGGAGCGGATCACATCTACGTTCACGCGGAACACAACGCCTCGCCGCACCTGCACCGCACTCTGGGACAGATCAAAGAGTACGGCAAGAAAGCAGGAGTTGTGCTCAATCCGGGTAGCCCCTTGGAGCTGATCGACTATGTTCTGGAACTCTGCGATCTGGTTCTGATTATGAGCGTTAACCCTGGATTTGGTGGACAAAGCTTTATTCCCGGTGTGTTGCCGAAAATTCGTAAGCTGCGTCAGATGTGCGATGAGCGCGGACTCGATCCTTGGATCGAAGTCGATGGTGGCTTAAAAGCGAACAACACCTGGCAAGTGATCGAAGCCGGTGCAAACGCGATCGTTGCGGGTTCTGCGGTATTTAATGCTCCCGATTATGCAGCCGCGATCGAAGGCATTCGCAACAGCAAGCGCCCCGCACCGGAACTTGCAACCGTTTAATTGATTCAATTTCGATTAAGCCAAAAAAGCCGATCGCAGTAGTGCGATCGGCTTTTTTGCATTCCATCCCTCGATCAAACTGAGTCTTCGCTCATAATTTGAGCTAAATTACAGTTCCGCAGCAGTTCAGCGCTCTCTGGAATCAGATGCTCCTGAAGCTGATACACCGCTTGCAGCACCGCCAACTCCCGTCCGTAGTCGCGCTCTAAGATGTCGATCGCTGATTCCTGTCCAACTCGCCCTAATCTCAATAAATGCAGCGCCATATTGATATTAGAAAGCGGATTGCGAAGCTCCTGATAGAAATGGTTCAGCAAACCATCGCGTGTTCCAGAAACCTGTGGCGCAGTTACAGGCAAAGAAACGGGCTGACTTTTCGCTTTTTCTGGCTTGGCGGGCTTAACCTGGCGCGAATAGCACTCCGCTAACGCCTCATATTTTGCCAAGCGACCGACGACCGCCCCTAGCAAATCCGTCGCCGTGCAGGGCTTGGTCAGATAGTCGTCCGCACCGAGTTCCATGCCTTGGCGCTGGTCAGTTTTGGCGCTGCGAGCAGAGAGAAAAATAAACGGAATTCCAGACGTATCGGGCGAGGTGCGGAGTTGAGTCAGCACAGAGAAGCCATCACAGTCGGGCATCGTCACGTCACACAAGATCAAATCTGGATGATGATCATGTGCCAGTTGCACCCCAATCTGACCATTCTCGCCGCCAATTCCCCGAAATCCCTCAGCTTCCAGCAAATCTAAAATCGACTCTCGAACGGTTTGTTCGTCTTCAATCACGAGGATCGTTTTCATACGTGGACTGTCTATTTATCGGTAGCGTTACTGTAACTAGAGTTCCCTGATTTTCCTCGCTCTCAACGGTAATCGTGCCGCCGTGCAGATCAACGCATTGTTTCACGATCGACAAGCCTAAGCCCGTCCCTGGAATCGATTTTGCATTGCTAGCACGATGAAACGATTGAAACAAATCCGTTTGCTCCGATTTTGGAATGCCAATGCCACGATCGCGAATCTGAAACACAGCGCTACGATCGCTCAGCTCCAATCTAAAGTCAATCAACTCACCGCTAGGGGAGTATTTCACTGCATTCGATAATAAATTGGTCAAAATGTGGCGCAATAACCGCTCATCAAGGCGGGAATGGCTCCCATTCGTCTCATTGTAAGAAAACGCGATCGAACTTTTGCGCTTGTCGGTGAGGTGAAATTCGTCAACAAGCTCTTTACAGAATCGAATGAGATCCAACGACTGCGGGATAAACTGTAGCTTTCCTGCCTCGGTTTCTCCGACCGTTAACACATCCGTCAAAAGCTGGTGCATTCGTTTAACAGAGTCTTGAATGCGTTCGAGATACGTTGCCTTTTTTTGCTCAGTAATTTGAGTTCCGTAGCGTTGCAACAGTTCCGTTGAAAACAAAATTGTATTCAATGGATTGCGAAATTCATGCGATACAACTGACACAAATCTCGATTTTAGTTCGCTGATTTCTTTCTCTTTTTTCAGCGCAGATTGAATCATCCTCTCTGCTTTGTGCCGCGACAAAGCAATCTCAACCGCTGTGACTAATTCTCGGTCTTCAAAGGGCTTTAGAATATAGCCGAAAGGCTGAACATTTTTAGCTCGCGCTAAGGTTGGTTCATCGGCATGAGCCGTCAAAAAAACTACAGGCAACTGCCAATTTTTACGGATTTTCTCTGCTGTCTCGACTCCATCCATTTCACCCGATAAGCGAACATCCATTAATACCAAGTCGGGTTGCAGGTGAGTGATATCACTCAGCGCTTCTTCTGCGGTGGTTGCGATCGAAACGACTTGATATCCGGCATTCTGTAAGCTTGTTTGGATATCCAAGGCGATAATACTTTCATCCTCAACGATGAGTATTTTAGCAGTAGACATAATTCAGCCCTGAATTGAATCTTGATTAAACCTTGAGCTTTTGTTCTGTAAAAGAGATTGTAAATTGAACTCCTGATTCAAGGTTAAGGTTTATCTCTCCTCGCAATTGGCGAATCAACATACAAACAAGCTGCAAGCCCAGCGATTTGGTTTGGCGAAAATCGAGGTTTGGCGGAAAGCCGCGCCCATTATCGCGCACTACCAGCTGATAGCGCGTAAATTCACGTAAATCGTTGTAAAAATTTTCCTCAGCGTGAAGCTGAACCGAAATAGTCCCTGCTTCTCCGAAGGGAAAAGCGTACTTAAGCGAATTAGAAATAAGCTCATTAATAATTAGCCCACAAGGAATTGCGGTATCGATACTTAACCGCACATCTTCAACATCAAGATGAAGCTGAATTGATCGAGCATTCGCTGAATAAGAGCGAAATAAAGCATTCGTTAAACCATGAATATACTCTGAAAAATGAGTCTTTGCGAGATCCTCAGATTGGTAAAGCTTCTCGTGAATCAGCGCCATCGCACTCACTCGATTCTGGCTTTCTTTGAACACTTCAATAATTTGCTGGTCTTGAATGTGTCCTGCTTGTAATTTGAGCAGACTAGAGACGACCTGGAGATTATTTTTGACGCGATGATGAATCTCTTTCAGCATCACTTCTTTTTCTTGCAGCGATGCCCGAATTTTATTTTCTGCCCACTTACGTTCGCTAATATCAACAACAGAACCGATCACTTCGATCGATTGGTCACTCAGCCATTTCATGCTGTCTCGCAGCCATCGGTAGGAGCCATCATGATGTAAGAATCGGTATTCGCAAGTAATTTCTCCGGCTTGCGGCAAACTACGCAAATGCTCTAGCACGAACGATCGATCTTCTGGGTGAATGTGATCGATCCAAAACTGCGGATCTTTGAGGTATTGCCAAACCTCATAGCCGAGTTGTTGAGTGATATTTTCACTGACGAATGTACAGGCGCGATGGCGATCGGGTTGACAAGTATAAATCACGGCAGGACTGGAAGAAAGCAAATATTTTAACCGAGCTTGAGTGGCGATTAAGGCTTTTTCTGAGTATTTGCGATCGGTAATGTCGCGCTGTACGGCAACAAAATGGGTGACTTTTCCTTGCAAATTTGCGATCGGCACTACATTTAAATCCGCCCAATATTCGGAGCCATCTACGCGGTAGTTCATCAGTTCAAATCGGATGGATCTTCCGTGGCTGAGTGCAGTTTTGATTCTTTTGATCAGAGCATCATTGATTTTTTCACCTTTTCTTTCACCTTGAGTGAGAATGGTAGCCGTTTCTCCGATGACTTCTTCAGCTGAATATCCTGTCATTTGCTCGAAAGCAGCATTAACATACGTGATTTTTGGGGTTTCTAGATCTGCGTCGGTAATAATTACGGCATCATTCCCATTGACAACTACAGATTCAAATAATTTCAGGCGTTCTTCTGCGGCTTGGCGATCTTCTTGTGCCTGGACTTTTTGCAGCACGATCGAGAGATAATCGCCGAGTTCTTGAAGGACTTCAACTTCGGAGGAAGTCCAAGGCTTAGCGTACGGAGCATTAAGCGCCAGAATACCGATTTCGTGGGTGGAGTGTTGGACTGCCACCATCGCGATCGCACGGGTTCTACGGCTCAGCATATCGGTTGACATTGACGCGAATGCGGGGTCAGACAAAACATCCTCCACGATCGCCGGTTCACGTCGCTGCATCATTTCAAAATAAAAGGGAGTCAGGTGGAATCTCTCTACCTCTCCTTGCATAGACGGCATCGTTGGCGGTTGAACCGAGTGAATGACCTTGAATCGACGATTTTCGATAATGCTATAAAGCACTCGCAAGTCTGGAAACTGCTGAGCGGTTTGATCGGTCGTCAGTTTGATTAATTCGTTGACTGATAATCCAGCCGCAACGCCTTGCGAAATCTGATTCAAAATTTGCAGACAGCGTTGCTTTTCGCGCAGATTTTGCTCGATTAATCGTCGTTGTGAAACTTCTTTTTGCAGTTTTGCGTTTGCGGCTCTGAGTTCTACGGTTCGCAATTCGACGCGAATTTCCAGGTCTTGTTTGGTCTGCTGGAGTTCGATTTCAGCTTGGCGCTGGGCAGTGACATCAGTGGCAACGCCGATCAGCCCAATCACTTCGCCTTCTGTGCTGCGAATCGGAGTAGCGCGATTGTCATAAAACGCGCCGCCGAACTCCAAAATCGATCGATGTTCCTCGCCTTGAAGGACACGATCGAAGTCTCGAATCACTTGCGGATAGTCACGGTAAAACTCGTAAATCGATTGCCCAACCAGTACCCCTGGCTGTACTCCAAACGTTTCAAGCCCTTTACCTTCGCATAAAGTATAGACTCCGTTTTTATCGAGCGCGTAGAGGATTGTGGGAGTGTTAATCACCACGGTGCGTAACAGCTTTTCGCTTGCAATGAGGCTTTTTTGGGTGTGGCTTTGCTCAGTAATGTCGCGCATACTAATTACTCGACCCCAGAGCGTGTTGTTGAGCCATAACGGCTTTGAAAATCGCTCTAGAATTCGCCCGTCTTTTAGATAAAGCAGATTATGTCCCTCGATCGTGGGCTGTTCGGTTTCGAGTTGTATCTGCTGACGGAATAGATTGGGCTCAACCAGCAGTTGAGCCACCTGCTCTATCAGGCGAATGTCTTTGCTCAGCACAGATGCTTCAATGTTCCACTGTTGGCGAAAGGTTTGATTGATGCTGAGGATTTTGCCCTGCGAATCGATCGCTAGAATTCCGTCTGCGGCAGATTCGATCGTCATGTCTAGCAGCATTTTGGCGTTTTCTGCTTGCTGGCGAGCGGTGCGTTCCTGATAGAGTTCTTGCTGGAGGGTAGCGATCGTCGTTTTTAGATCTGCAAAAGCAGACTGAAGCTGTAAGCGGGTAGATGCTTCAGTATCAGAATCGCACTGACACCGGCTGAGAAGCGCTTGAAGTTGAGCAATTCTGGGCAGTGCGTCATCCTGGTACATGGATCGTCATTAAGAATAGGAAAGCCGAATGATTGGGACTGTGATCTAGGGTTTACGGTTCTCGTGATTCCCTTTCGCCCCGAATATAAGCGTATTATTCCCTAGGTGATAGGATCTGAATCGAAATCTTTTCATAAGGCTTCCACAATTCTTCATCAGCTTTGATTCGCCTATTTTGCTCTTTTCCCTACATTCTCGGATGCAAACTGTTCTTCAAACGCTCTCAACTACGATCGCACCTGCAGAAATTCGGACGTGGGATGCTCTATCTGATTTTCAACAAGCGCAGCTAACCCGATCAATTCGTCATCCCGATCAGATCGCGTGGGTGACTCCGACTTCGATCGAGGAGTTAAGCGCGATCGTGGCCTGTGCTCATCGCAATCAATGGCGCATTCTGCCTTGTGGTCGTGCGAGCAAGTTGCATTGGGGCGGTGTGATCGATGCGGTGACACTGGTGGTGAGTACGGAAAAGCTCGATCGCTTGGTTGAACACGCTGAAGGTGATTTAACCGTAACGGCTGAAGCGGGAATTTCGTTTGCCAAGCTGCAATCGATCGTCGGCGAAGTGGGGCAATTCTGCGCGATCGACCCGACGGGGCACGATCAAGCAACGTTGGGCGGGGTGATTGCAACGGCGGATACTGGATCGCTGCGGCATCGCTACAACAGTGTGCGCGATATGCTGCTGGGTGTGACGTTTGTGCGCTGTGATGGTGAGATTGTCAAAGCGGGCGGACGAGTGGTGAAAAACGTTGCGGGCTACGATTTGATGAAGCTACTCACCGGATCGTATGGAACGCTGGGAATTTTAGCGCAGGCGACAGTGCGGGTATATCCGATTCCGCCTGTTTCTCGATCGATGATTCTCATGGGTGATCCAGTTGCGTTAGAGAAAGTGACACAAACCCTATTAAGTTCTGCATTAACGCCTGTGAGTGTAGATTTGCTGTCGAATGTGATCACAGCAGCGTTAGGATTTACGAATACTCCAAGTTTGTTAGTCCGATTCCAAAGCATTGCGGAAAGTGTTGATCAACAAATTGAACGATTTACCGAAGTTGGAAAAACGCTGAATTTAAGCATTTCTGAACCCGCAGACTCGGATCTATGGCAGCAGTTGACAGAACAAATAAATTTATCTGCCCAAAGTGACCAGATCGTTTGCAAAATAGGAGTAAAGCCGTCTGAAGCAGTGTCAGTTCTGAATCAGATTTCTGCACTTTTACCGACTGCGGAAGTATTGATTCATGCTGGAAGCGGCATTGGGCGATTGAGTGTCAGAGAGGCGCGATCGACGCAACTTTTAGAAGCACGATCGATCTGTGAAGCCACAGGCGGATATCTTTCTGTGCTGCAAGCCTCGAGCGAGTTCAAACAACAGCTTGAAGTGTGGGGCTATTCTGGCCATGCGAACGCGAAACGCGGTGCAAGCATCGACTGGATGAAGCGTATTAAAGCGCAATTTGATCCTCAAACTCTATTTAGTCCTCACCGTTTTGTAGGCGGAATTTAAAAAATGCAAACCTCTGACTCCGTAGCCAATCCCGGTTTTGATGCTCACAATCCCCCCGATCCAAAGCTGATCGATTCTTGTGTACATTGTGGTTTCTGTTTATCGACTTGTCCGAGCTATCGCGTCATCGGTAAGGAAATGGACTCGCCGCGAGGACGCATTTACCTGATGGATGGCATTAACGAAGGTGAAATCCCGCTGAATGCCGCGACGGTGCAGCATTTTGACTCTTGCCTAGGGTGTCTTGCCTGTGTGACAACTTGCCCATCCGGTGTGCAGTACGACAAGCTGATCGGCGCAACTCGTCCACAAGTTGAGCGCAAAGAGCCGCGATCGCTCCCCCAAAAGCTCTTACGCCAATTTATTTTCTCGGTGTTTCCCTATCCAAATCGGATGCGGGCATTACTGCGACCGTTGGGACTTTATCAAAAATCAGGATTGCAAAAGTTAGTGCGATCGCTGAAATTTTTGGACGCGATCGCGCCGCAACTGTCTGCAATGGAAGCGATCTTACCGGAGATTCCCGCCAGAGCCTTTACCGATTCAATTCCCGCACTGATTCCCGCCCTAGGTGAAAAGCGGTATCGAGTGGGGATGCTTCTGGGTTGTGTGCAGCGTTTGTTCAATCCAGACGTGAATGATGCAACGGTTCGAGTCTTAACTGCGAACGGCTGTGAAGTGGTTGTGCCGCAAGTTCAAGGTTGTTGTGGGGCATTGTCGCATCACCAGGGACAAGAAGAGGAAGCAAAACAATTTGCGCGGCGAATGATTGATACGTTTGCCGATACCGGAGTCGATGCAATCTTGATCAATGCTTCTGGCTGTGGTCACACGATGAAAGAATATAGTCATCTATTGCAGGATGATCCAAACTATCGCACCAAAGCAGAAGCCTTTGTTCGTAAGGTCAAAGATGTGCAAGAGTTTCTGGCTGAAGTTGGGCTGACTGCACCGTTGTCCCCGTTGCAAGATCAACCGTTAACGTTGGTTTATCAAGATGCGTGTCATATGCTGCATGGTCAGAAAATCAGTGTTCAACCGCGTCAATTGTTGCGGAAGATTCCAGGAGTCCAATTACGGGAGCCTGTAGATGCAGCATTATGTTGTGGCAGTGCGGGAATTTATAACATTCTTCAACCAGAAGTCGCGAACGAGTTAGGGCGGCAGAAAGTGGAGAACTTAACCAATACCAGAGCAGAGATTATTGCCTCTGCGAACATTGGTTGCTATGTGCAGATTTCTCGGCACCTGAAGCTGCAAGATAAATCAGTTCCAGTGTTGCACCCGATGCAACTGTTGGATTACTCAATTCGCGGGATTCGGTTGAAAGATCTACAACTTCTTTAATAGCTTGTCGTAATTGCTAGGTGAGCCGATCCAGAACCATACGATCCGACGGGATCTTTCATCACTCCTACAGTCCGACAACCGATTCTTGCTCCCACCGAGCCGATCAGTTGGGTCATATTAAGCTTCTTGAACTCTAAACATTGGCTTCAAATACTGCTTGGAGTTTTAATTTTTTACGTTTAGGCTTGCTTAGGGCGGATTTGGCTTACCGCAGTTAGAGCCAATCGCCTCTGCCTAAATAGTGAACTTTTCTGAAGCATTTGTCAGAATCAGCCCCAAGGCATACTTACAATAAGTCTCGAATTCTTTTTGTTCTCTTCAGAATCATTAGGAAAAATTAAGATATGGCTGACGAGCTTATCAAACCTTATAACGGCGATCCGTTTGCCGGACACCTCTCGACCCCTATCAGTGATTCTGCCTTCACCCGCGCCTTCATTGGCAACCTACCCGCTTACCGCAAAGGGCTTTCTCCCTTGCTGCGCGGGCTGGAAATCGGAATGGCACATGGTTACTTCTTAGTCGGTCCTTGGACATTGCTCGGACCGCTGCGGGATTCACAAGAAGCCGCGATCGGTGGACTCATTTCCGCTGTCGCACTCATCTTGATTGCAACCGCTTGTCTTTCGATCTACGGTTTAGCAACCTTCCAAGGAGAAAAAACCTCCTCGGATTCGCTGCAAACCTCCGAAGGTTGGAGCCAATTTACAGGCGGATTCTTCGTTGGTGCAACAGGTGGCGCATTCGTCGCTTACCTGCTGATCGCTAACTTCTCGATCGTAGACAAGATCTTTACGGGTGCATTCAACTAGCCCTGTCGAACTGAAATTTCTTGCCAACAGGCTCGATCGTGATATCGAGCCTTTTTTATATTTTTGTGGCGAACTCAGCACAAGCGGATAAAATCGCCAAAAGTGGGTTGACATGAAGTACCCTATTAACTGCAAAACGTGGTAAATGCCCTCCCGACCTATGCCCGAACCACAAACCTGGGAATTTTTGATACAGCTAGACGGCGATCGAGCTTGGCTTCCGTTGGACACTTCCGAAATTCTGGAAGGTCGGTATCGCATTGCCGCAAAATCAAGCTATAAAAACGCACCCGTCGAAGTTCGCATTCAGTATGACGCGATCGACGAGGTTCCACCCAAGCGCCGCACTCAGACTCGAACCTATCAAACCAATCCAAACGGCTTAATGGCGGTGATTCCCTTCACCCATCTCCAGTCTGGGATTTGGGAGTTTCACTGCTCACCTCAAGAAGGCAGTCCACAGTCGCTGCGGTTTCGGGTGTTGTCGCTTGAGTCGGACGCAGTAGATGATTGGAGTCCAGTTTGGGATATTGAAGAGTTTGAAGCGATCGGGGTTGAGCCAGTAGAAGCAAAGGCAATCGAAGTCGATCGTCCCTTGGTTGAGGAAGCCTTAAAGGCAGAACCAGAGCGCGTCTCAGTTGAGGAGATTTTACAACAGGCAGAGCAGGAATCAACCACGATCGCAGACGAAATCTTGACCGAGTACGGCTTAATTGCAGAAACACCGTATCCAGATTACCGTTTGCCAGAGATAGTTGTTGCAGCAGCGCCACTGGTTGCGATCGATCTCGCTCAAAATACTTATATTGCTCGTTGGGGCGATTCTTTGAGCATTACCGGGCAAATTACTTCGGCTCAAACGGCGGATCTTGATGCAGAACTGCGGATTTGCCTGCGCGATCCCCAAACCTCTGAACTATTATTAGAAACTTGCAGAACACTGGATCAAGCAGCGTTACCGTTTGAATTGTCTTATCAGGTCACGTTGCCTGCTGGACTTGAAACGCAGCTAGTGTTGGGAGAGATTACGCTGCACGACCCGAAAGTTGAGGGACATCCGATCGTTGCAACCGAATTCTTTACGCTGCTGGCAGAGCTTGATCAGCTACTTGAGGCGATGTACCAGGCGAAAGAAGACGATCGGGCAATGGCGGAAGATATGTTAGATTTGCCTGCTCCTAAGTCTGCGGTGCAGCCGCCGCTCAATCTCGCTTTTCTTGACTTTGTTGCGGCTCCAAAAGATGCTGAAGCGGTGAGCTTCACACCCAAAGAAACGCAAGCACTTCCGCCGCAACTGCATCCACCAAGTCCGTACCGGCGCAAATCGCTGAACCTACCCAACTTCGGCATTCAGCCCGATGGAGCCATTCCTGAATACGCTCCCCCAGAAGCGACTCAGCTAGAAATTCCATTGTCCGAGGTTTCTGTGTCTGAGGTTTCTGATGAAATTTCTGTGTCTGAGGTTTCTGAACTGACTGAACCGCCCATCGAAGCCCCCGAAGACCCTACTGAAGAAGCTTTGCTCGATCTACTTACCCCGGTTGAAGAACCCGAAGCAAGCGAACTCAAGGTTCAAGCAGACGATCGAGAAATTACTCCCCTAGAAGAATCTGGGTTTCAGGCTAGTCCTGAATCGTCAAGTAGTGAAGTGGTAGTCGATGACGAGCCGATCTTGCCGTTCGCTGAATTAATCGTGTCGCGTCGTCACAATAAGGGACAGTCTGATCGCGCTCAAAATCCTTTACTGCTGCCAGAGCATGAATCTGTTCCTGATCCGATCGTGACGATCGCAGAAGCCGAACTCACCGGAGGGAAAACGACGACTGTTCGGATCAAGCTGCCAGACATTGCGCCGAAAATCTACGTCAAGCTGTGGGTGAGCGATCGACAAAGCCGCGGCATGATTGAACCGTCGCGATGGATCATTGACTTCAAACCTGATGGGCACGGCAATTTGGAAGCAACAACCGAGGTCAAAGTCCCGTTTGAGAGCGTAGAAATTCAGATCGAGGCGATCGCGGTAGAAGTCATGACCAATCGTGAAAGCCATAAAGTGACTGTCGATCGACGAGTCACGCCGGAAGAACTTCCTGACTTATGGATTGATCCGCTTGATGATTCGATTGTTTCGCCCTGAAGACGCTGAACAAATCGCGCAGCTATTTCACGATACGGTGCGTGAAGTAAATTTGCGCGATTATTCGATCGCTCAAGTGCAAGCTTGGTCGCCGGATGATCTAAATTTTCGAGATTGGGTGACGGTTTGCTCTAGTCGCTTCACTTATGTTGCTGAGGAAGCAGGACTCATTCTTGGATTTGGTGAACTCGAAGTAAATGGGCACATTGATTGTTTTTACTGTCACAAAAATTATCAGCGACGAGGGATCGGACGGGCAATTTATCAAGCCATCGAAGCAAAAGCAAGAGAATTAGACCTCGATCGCCTCTTTACTGAAGCGAGCATCACGGCAAAGCCGTTTTTTCAGAGCGTTGGCTTTACTGTGATTGCAGAGCAGCAGGTTTTTCGACGGGGTGGAACCTTCACAAACTATCGCATGGAGAAAAACTTGCAAGTGAGCGATCGATCTAAGTTGTAGATCTTTTTAGCAAATTCGCTCATCTTACGATTACACTCAATATACGAGTGCTGGTGTACTTTCGTGCATCCGTACTGTGTTTTCTGCAATTGCCGCGATGATTCCGCAACGTCTCACACTCCGACACTTCTTAAGCTACCGGGAAGCGACGCTCGACTTCCAGGGGCTTCATACTGCCTGTGTGTGCGGCGCAAATGGAGCAGGAAAGTCTTCGCTGTTAGAGGCAATTTCTTGGGTGCTTTGGGGAGAGGGTCGGGCAGCTTCTGAAGACGATGTGATTCACATGGGCGCAAAGGAAGCTCAGGTTGAATTTATTTTCCAGATGCACCAGCAGACTTATCGAGTACTGAGAACGCGCCAACGCGGACAAGGCGGAACATTGGAGTTTCAGATCATGCAGGGTGGCGGATTTAAGTCGCTTACCGCAAAAGGCATCCGATCGACCCAGCAGTTAATCCTGACGCATCTCAGACTCGATTACGAAACCTTTGTCAATTCGGCTTATCTGCGTCAAGGTCGGGCTGATGAATTCATGTTGAAACGTCCGGCTGAACGCAAGCAAATTCTGGCGGATCTCCTAAAGCTACATCAGTATGATGAACTCTCTGAGCAAGCGAAAGATAAATCGCGTCAGTTCAAAGCCCAAGTCGAGTTACTAGAACGGCATTTAGAAAGCATTCGGGAACAGCTACAGCAGCGAGATACGATCGCACAAGAGCGCTCCAAACTCGAAGCTGTGTTGGAACAAATGCAGCAACAACAATCCACAAATCATCATCAACTGCAACAGTTCCAAGCCGTTCAACATCAACGGCAAACGTGGCAACAACAATTAAGCTGGCAACAACAACAACAGCGCAACCTGAATCAAGACTGCCAGCGATTGCAAAAAGAACGATCGCAAACCGATCAACAACGCCAAACTTTAGAATATCTATTGCAGCAAGAAAGCACGATTATCGCGGGCTATCAACAATGGCAAGCACTTCAAGGCCAAGAAGAGCTATTCTCTGCAAAGTTTCAATCTCATCAAGTTGCTCAATCTCAACGGCAACAATACGAGCAGCAGCAGACTGAAAAACTGCAAGAGCTACAAAATCAACTCCAGAAAGTTCAAGCCCAGGAAATTACCTTGCAAGAACAATTGCAGGAAGTTCAAAAAGCATTGAGCAAGGAAGCGGAGATTGAATCTGCGATCGAACAACTCAATCTAGCGCGTCAAGACCTGCAAAGGCTCGATCGTCTCCAGCTTCAAGCCTCACCCCTGCTTCAGCGTAAACAACAACTGCAACAAAAGCTCGATCGTTCTTTCACCCGTCTTTCTGCCCGACTAGAAGAACTCCGAACCTCTGCGCGTCAACTACAAACCCAACAACAACGACAACCGACCCTACAAAAAGCGGCAGTCGAAGTTGCCGTCAAAATCGAAGAACTGGAAAAGCTCAGAGCCTATCAAGATCAAGTCCGCGAGAAAGGCTTAGAGCGCCGCAGTTTTATGGAACAGCTTCAGGCACATCAACGCAACTATGAAGCTCAGTTAGCTGAGCTCGACTACAAAATTCGGATGCTAGAACAAGAGCGAGCAGCAACGGTTACAGCGACCGAGGAATTTGCAGGCACAACTTTAGTGCAACTCAAACATCAAGAATTTCCGCCTTGTCCCTTGTGCGATCGACCTTTAGATGAGCATCATTGGCACTTAGTTCTAGAGAAACAACAACTTCAAAAAGAGGAAATCCTGACTGAAATCTGGGTGATTCGAGAACAGTTAACCGTATCAGAACGAGAAATCCAGGTACTTCGCGACGAATACACCCACATTGAGAAACAGTTAGCTCAATACGGAGATGCTTTGCAACGTCGCGGACAGCTTCAAGAACAATTACAAAACACCGCAGAAGTTCAAGATCAACTATCGCAGATTACTAGCGAATCACTCAAGCTAGAAGAACAACTAAAAACCGCAGCTTTTGAACCAGAACTCCACGAAGAACTAAACATTCTCGATCGCAGTCTACAACAACTCAATTATGATGAGCGCGATCATGCACTGGCGCGGGGAAGCGTCGATCGCTGGCGTTGGGCAGAAATCCGCCAAGCTGAAATCAAACAAGCAAAACGCAGACAAGCGAACATCTTGCAGCGCCAACCCGCTCTCAGAACACAAATCGAACAATTAGAACAACAACGTAATAGTTTGATCGCAACTCTGGAGCAAGGTTTACAACAGTACGATCGTCAACTTCAAGACATTGGATACAACTTAGATCAGCACAACGCCATACGATCAGCATTGCGTCAGGCACAAGCTTGGCAACTCCGCTATCAAGAACTCAGACAAGCTCAAAAAAATTATCCTCAAGTTCAACATCGCCTCTACGAACTAACACACACCTTGCAAGCACGATTCAACGATCTACAAACCATCACACACAATTGTCAAGAACTCATCCACGCCCTAGAGCAAACTCCAGATCTCACCGCACACATTCAAACCCTTGAACAACAAATCCAGCAGCAGCGCACCCAACTCGACGAACATCTAGCCAAGCTCGGACGACTGCAACAACAAGAGCAACAGCAGGAACTCATGAGTCAACAGTTTGAAGCGGTCAACACCCAACTCAAAACCGCTCGTCAACAATGCCGTATCTATCAAGAACTTGCTCAAGCCTTCGGGAAAAACGGCATTCAAGCATTGATGATCGAGAACATCCTGCCGCAGCTTGAAGCAACAACTAATCAAATTCTGTCCCGTCTCAGCGCCAATCAGCTTCATGTTCAATTTGTCACCCAGCGCAACCGCAAAACTAAAACTGCGAAAGCAATGGAAACACTAGACATTCTCATTGCAGATGCCTACGGCACTCGACCGTATGAAACTTATTCCGGTGGAGAAGCATTCCGGGTCAATTTTGCCATTCGATTAGCGTTAGCGCGACTGTTAGCCCAGCGATCGGGCACTGCTCTACAAATGCTCGTTGTCGATGAAGGCTTCGGCACTCAAGATCAAGAAGGGTGCGATCGCCTGATTGCCGCAATTAACGCGATCGCGCCAGAATTTGCTTGCATCCTCAC
This sequence comes from Cyanobacteria bacterium FACHB-DQ100, assembly GCA_014695195.1. NCBI lineage: Bacteria > Bacillati > Cyanobacteriota > Cyanobacteria bacterium FACHB-DQ100. The sequence goes on from JACJNW010000044.1 coordinate 185,320, forward strand.
CATTACGCATATGCCGCACTTTAGAGAAGCCTTCCAAGCGCGAATCGAAGTCACCAAAACTCAAAACGGCTCCGAACTGATGCTGTGCCTATAGATCAAAATGGTTTGGACTCCTGTAGAATAGGAGGGTTGTTTAAATTCGCCGATCCTATGGCAGTTCCTAAGAAGAAAACCTCCAACGCCAAGCGCGACCAGCGCAAAGCGACTTGGAAACGCAAAGCCAATCTGCAAGCCCAACGCGCTCTGTCTCTCGGCAAATCGATTCTCACCGGACGGGCAAAAGGCTTCGTCTATCCGACCGAAGAAGAAGGCGAAGAAGAATAAGTAAAATGCGTGATTCCGTCTAATTGAAGAGTCACGCATTTTTTTGGCTCTGCTATATTTCCAGAGTCACGCCTCTCTCAAAAGTCACGATTATGTTAGGCAAATATTTCAAAAAGCCAGAACCGCAACATGGCGATCGTGTTCCTCCCGGTCAGAGACTAGCGACAGGATTTCCCGTTCTGACCTACGGCGACACTCCAGACATCGATCGTTCTAATTGGCAATTTCGCGTCTGGGGACTGGCTCAGGAGAAAGTTTTCTCCTGGGACGACTTCATGGCGCTGCCGCAAAGCGAATTTACCGCCGATTTTCACTGCGTTACTACTTGGTCAAAGCTGGATGTGCAGTGGGTCGGCGTGAAAGTGACCGACTTTATGAACGCGATCGCAGTCGATCCGAAAGCCGTGCACATTATGGAACATTGCTACGGCGGCTATACAACGAATATCTCGATGGAAGATTTCGTCCGAGAAGAAAACTTCTTTGCTCATACGCTGTTTGGTGAGCCGTTACCAGCCGATCATGGTGGGCCATTGCGTTTAGTCGTTCCCCACCTGTACGCCTGGAAAAGCGCAAAATGGATTAATGGTTTAGAATTTCTGTCAAAAGAAGACTTAGGATTTTGGGAGCGCAACGGCTATCATCACCGAGGCGACCCCTGGAAAGAAGAACGCTATAGCGGAAGATTCTTCTAAACATTCTAAACAAAAGCCGAGGCATTACACCTCGGCTTTTGTGGTCTAATGGGTCGGTAGATAAACCGTAAAGGTACTTCCCTTTCCAAACTCTGTTGAAACGTTGATTCTGCCGTTGTGCGCCTCAACAATTCGACGAGTAAGATGCAATCCCAGACCGCTACCCGATCGCTTGTGTTTGCCCGGAACAAAGCTTTCAAACAGATTCTCTCGATCGCTCTCCGAAATTCCAGGACCTGTATCCTGCACTTCGAGCTTAATTGCAGGCACCAATCCGGTATCCACCTTTGTTAACCGAACAGAAACAGAACCTTCGTCGGTGAATTTAATCGCATTCCCAACTAAGTTTGTCATCACGCGATAAAGTTCTAATCGATCGCCCTTCGCATTGAAGTTATCGTTCTCATTCAACTCTAGCTTCAACGTTAAATGCTTGTCGATCGCAAGCGGTGAAAGTTCCTTAACTACTTCTTGCGCCAGTTCGCCTAAATCAACAGGCGAAAATACTAGCGTCTTCCGTCCCGCCTCGTAACGATACACTTCCAGCAGCGTGTTCACCATCGTCAGCAAGTTCGCATTACTCCGAATCATGGTGGAGATTGCATCTTGAACATCGCTAGACAGATCACCTAATGCCCCCTGAGACATTAGATTCAACATCCGATCAGCAGCCACCAACGGCGTTCTCAAGTCATGCGTCAATCGTGAAACAAAGTCCTCTCGCTGACGTGCAATCTGATCGCGCTCATCGACACTGTGCTTCAAGCGAAGCAGCGCCCGGACTCTTGCTAACAATTCATCGAAATGCACAGGCTTGCGGATGAAATCATCTGCGCCAGTATCCAAACCCTGGGCTACACTCGGCTGATCGTAAGCCGTCGTCAGCAAAATCGGCATAAAGGGCAGCGAGATATTCGCTCGAATTCGGCGCGTGACTTCGTACCCATCCATGCCGGGCATCATCACATCCAGCAACACCAAATCAGGTGGAGACTGCTCGATCAGGCGTAAGGCTTCTTTGCCACTATCCGCAAGTTCAACCTGATAACCTTCGTCCTGCAAAATGGCTTGAATTAGCAGACAGTTATCAGGCGTGTCGTCTACCACAAGAATACGATCGACGGTGCGGGATCGGTTGAAAGGGGAGTGATTCATGCAATCCACCTATGAAAGGCAAAGTCAGTCAGTATTCTGAATAAACACGACTTAGGTTACACTCTACCTCATTCTTCTGATGGATTTTTCCTGTATTGTTCGACGTACTGCACAACAAGTGGGGTGATCTTCTCGATCATCTCGCTAAACGTCGATCGTTCCTCGTCTGTCCAATAGCGCGGCTCATGCATCAAACAAGGCTGCAAAACTCCCCAAAGCTGATGATCCTGACAAAGATGCCCATGAATCAGTGCCCGATGCCCAAAATTCTCGCGCTCAAACTGTGCATTTAAGACTTCAGGGCTTGCCGTCGTCACGTCTTCTACAAAGATCGAAGGTTTAGTGGCAAGTGCAGCCGCAAACATCGGATCTTCATCAGCAAGCGATTCAGGTTCAGGCTTCCAGTCCTCATCATAGACTGTAGGGATCTCTGAGTTGCGCGTCCAGCAAAAGGGAACCCGACCCAAGCGAGTCTGGGGATCACGCAGGTAAACAAAACAACGATCGCTGTTCAAATACTGCGCGATCGCCTCCATCAATGCTGGAAGTGCATCAGCGGAGTTTGTTTGCAGTAGTTCAGCAATCTCAGGCGGCATCTTTTACAAACGTCCATTCAATCAGCTTACGCGGCGCGTTCTTAAGGGCTTCGGTCAGTTCTGCATTACTGTCAAATTTGACCTGTGACAAAACTGTGGCTTCAACATTGACCGTAAATTTGTCATCTTGAAAGCACCAAGGTGTGACCGTAACCAACCCATTTTCAAACTGCTTGATATCATAGTCCTGATCATCGTGAGCTTTGCTGATTTCGAGTCGGCGTTCGTCAGCGGGAAGTTCTTGTTGGCACAGAATCAGAGAGCAGCGATCGCACCATTGCAGGAAGTCATACGCTTGCGTTGCTTCTTCTTCAGAAATGCCTAAGTCCTCGCGCCAAAGTTTTTGCTTTTCAATTTGCTCATCTAGAAACTTGTCCGCTTCGGGAGAGGTTCCACGCTTAGCGGAGTTCAACCGCAGCAAGTGCATTGAGACGAGTAAAGCCACCCAACGCCCCCGATACAGCGACCCTTCGATATGTTTTCTGAGGCTATGATAATCAGTTTCTTGATCCGTGTCTTGAGTGAAGTCTTTAGGCGCACCTGCTTTATTGAGGTTATTTTCTTCCCATTCGCGCTCTAAGTCATCATGATGGGAGATAGCAGCGATCGTTTCATACAAACGAGGCGGAGCATCTTTTCTGCGCCATTGTCCACCAATCTGAGCTGCAAGCAGAGCATGAGCACGATGATAGATAATCTGCCAACCGTTTTGGGTTGCATTAACGATCATTACGGTTTAGATGAAACGACAATACAGCCGATAATATTGGATGCACTATTTGAGCGAATCTGTCTCACGATCGAATATTCGTGTTTCACCATCGTTAGTCAAATAAAACTTTAAGCCATCAATTACTGACAAACTAAAGTCAGTCATCGCTACCCGGAAAGTTGCTCAACCTCAGGTCCGGTTAAGCAGCAGGGAGCAAGTTGTGGTCGATGGCAATGAAGGGCTTCTTCGGTTGATGGCAGTAGGCAATCAAGCCACAGACCAAGTTGACCAAGCAGTTAATCGGGAAACGATGGCGCGAATGCTCAATTTAAGAGATGTTCTTGAGTTGGTCGATGATCGTCTCGACGATGGCGCGTTTTCTGAGAAACAAGCGGTCTTCGAGTGGGGTTAAGAGGATGTTTCAGAAGTAGGTGAATCGGTAAAAAAGCTCCCACGACATAAGCTGTAAATAACAACAAGACAGCACCAATGAGAGCTATGAGTAAAGCATACTCCAGCAACTTAACGCTGGAACAGTGGCAACTGATTGAACCGTTAATTCCTGCTGCAAAATCTGGAGGTCGTCCGCGTACGGTAAACGTGTGGGAGGTCTTGAAGCAATTGTTTATCTGCTGACGCAAGGCTGCACATGGCGCAATTTACCCGGAGATTTTCCAGCCTGGCAAACGGTGTATCGCTACTTTCGCACTTGGCGGAAAGATGGAACTTGGCTGAGATTGCACGATCATTTGCGGACTTGGGTGAGGGTGAGTTGTCACCGAGTTACCAGCCCATCAGAAGCAATTTTGGACAGTCAAACTATCAAGAGAAAGTACAGATCGAGTGGGCAGATGCGTTTCCTAGCTTGGTGAGCTACCAGCGCTTCATCGAATGGATTCCTGGTACGCTCGTGCCGATGTGCGCTTATTTGCGCTCGTGCTTTGGGTCGTGCAGTGGCATCAGTTTTATGGATTCCACATCGTCGCGCGTCTGCCACAATCGCCGCATTGAGCGCAACAAAGTGCTTGAGAATGTTGCCGCTATGCGACAAAACGTCCGTCGATTGGTTCTTTGACTTCAAGCTGCACCTGGTTGTCAATGACCGAGGTGAGTTGCTCAATATCATGCTGACTCCAGGCAACACCTTGGCAAACAACTCCTCAAAACCGCAGGGGTTCAACTCATCACCAAGCTCAAGCTCAACATGAAACAGCGATTGCTGTCCCTCAATGGCCGGTTGATGCCTCGTAGACGCTCGATCATCAAAACGATCATTGACCAATTGAAGAACATTTCTCAACGAATTGCATTCACGTCATCTTGTGCATCACACTTGGAAAGCAATCTTCTAACAGATAAGGTTCTTCCACATTTCCATGGAAGAACCTTATCTTCTAATTAATACCCTGGCAGCTAGCTATTTTGACAAGAGGCTACCCTCTCACTATCGTCGCCGCAAATGCGTTTCACCACTCAGTTCGGGATGGATGAGCGTGGGGCCAC